>PNNE01000327.1 GCA_013824055.1 Rhodobacter sp.
AAAGGTAGACGAGCGCATCCTTGGCCTTGGCGATGCCGCCGGCGGGTTTGTAGCCGACCTTGAAGCCGGTCCGGTCCTGATAGTCGCGGATGGCGCGGATCATGGTGAGGCTGACGGGGAGGGTGGCGTTGACCGCCTCTTTGCCGGTCGAGGTCTTGATGAAATCGGCCCCGGCCATCATGCAGACAAGGCTGGCGCGGGCGACGTTGCGCAGGGTGCCGAGTTCTCCGGTGGCGAGGATGGCTTTCACATGGGCATCGCCGCAGGCTTCGCGCATGTCGCGCATCTCGTCGTAAAGCGCCTGCCAATCTTGCGTCAGGACATGGCGGCGAGAGATGACGATGTCGATTTCCTTTGCCCCCGCCTTCACGCTTTCGCCGATCTCGGCGATCCGCAGCTTGTAGGGCGAGAGGCCGGCGGGAAAGCCGGTCGAGACGGCGGCGACGGGGATCGCGGTCCCCTCCAGCGCGCGGACAGCGGGTTCGACCATCTCGTGATAGACGCAGACGGCGCCCACGGTCAGGCCCTGCATCCCCAGACGCTCCAGCATCCAGGGGGCGACGGGCTGGCGGGCCTTGGCGCAAAGGCGCTGGACGCGGCCTGAGGTGTCGTCGCCGGAAAGGGTGGTGAGGTCGATGAGGCTGATCGCTTTCAGCAGCCAGGCGGCCTGATGGTCTTTCTTCACCGAGCGGCGACCGGGAAGGGTCGCGGTGCGGCGCTCGATGGCCGAAGTGTTGGCCTGGACCGAGGCAACCCAGTCCAGGTCCAGCGCCATGCCGGGGTTCCGGGCATGAGTGACCTGCGGCAGAAGGCCCGCTTGGGCCGGAGACAGGGTGTTCATCGGACCTCCCCAGGGTGACGCGCCGACGATGCCATGCGGGGCGCGGTCCGGCAAGAGCAGGGCCGGCAGATTTCTGACCGGATGGTCAAGAAATCAGGGGTCGTGACGTTCGGGCGCGAGAGTGGCCCAGGGTTTGCCGGTGCCGCTGTCGGGGATGTCGGGATCGGCCTCGCCACGCAGGATCAGGGTCTTGGCAAGGAACAGGGCCGAAATCGGCGCCGTCAGAAGGAGGAAGATCGTGATGAGCACTTCTTTCCAGCTGACCTGGCCCTGACCGAGAAGGTCGAGCGCCGAGACGAGCAGCGCCGCGCCGACCCCGATGGTGGTGGCCTTGGTCGGCGCGTGGAGGCGCTGCATCGGGCGCGGCAGGCGCATGAGACCGTAGGAGCCGACAAGGGCGAAGATGCCGCCTCCGACCAGGACTGCGGAGAGCGCGAGATCGAGGGCCATGTCCAGAGCGGGCGTCATTCGATGATGTTCCCGCGCAAAAGGAATTTGCAGTAGGCCACGGTGCCGACGAAACTTGTCAGGGCGAACAGGACGGCGATCTCCATGTAAAGCCCGGTGCCGGTCCAGATGCCGTAAAGCACGATCAGAGCGATGGCGTTTATGGTCATCGTGTCCAGCACCAGCACGCGGTCGGTCAGGGTCGGCGCGGTGAAGAGACGCCAGAGGTTCAGCACGAAAGCCAGCGTCAGGGACCCGAGGAAGAACAGCAGGGCATAGGGCAGGATCATTCGAAAATCCTTTTCAGGCGGGCTTCGTAGCGGGTTTTGATGTCGTTGCGGACCGAGTCCGGATCGGGGGCATGGAGCGCGTGCACCAGCAGCGCACGACCGCAGGCCGACATGTCCGAAGTCAGCGTCCCCGGAGTCATGGTGATGGTCCCGGCAAGAAGGCTGATCGCCTCGGGCGACTGAAGGTCAAGCGGCACGGTGATCCAGGCCGAGCGGATGCGGTCGCGCGGCATGAACAGGACGATGCGGGCAACCTGGAAATTGGCGACGATGACATCCCAAAGCACGAGGATCGAGTAAGCCGCCAGGCCGAAGGGCCGCTTGACGCGGGGCCGGTTGGGCCACCAGGTCGTGGTCAGCAGCGGAATGATCGTGGCCAGGATGATCGCCATCACCAGGCTGCCAAGCTTCCACTGGTTCACCAGCAGGAACCACAGAATGACCAGGGTCAGCGAGAGGTAGGGGTGGGGGAAGAGGCGTCTCATGGCACGACCTCCAGCCGGTTGGCAGCAATATAGGCAGCGGGATCATGCAGGGATGCGGCGGTGCCGTCCAGCCAGCCGGTAACGGGGCCGGCAGCCAGGGTCAGCGCGACGATCATGGCGAGGAGCGCGAAGGCGGCGGTCAGGGCAAGCGGCTCGTGCGGGGCGGGCTCGGCGGTTTCAGCGGGTTCGGACGGCTTCCAGAACAACAGCGAGCCCGCGCGCGACAGGCCGAGCAGCATCAGGAAGGACGAGACAAGCACCGCAGGCCAGATCGCAAAGGCCTGGTCACGCCAGGCGTCAAGGATCAGAAGCTTGCCGATGAAGCCCGACAGCGGCGGCATCCCGGCCACGGCCACGGCAGCGGCCAGGAACAGGGCGGCGATCAGGCCGTTCTGCGCCACGGGGGAAGCCACGTCCAGCCGCAGATGCGCCCGGCGGCGCGAGACGAGGTCGGACACCAGGAAGATCAGCGCCGTCGCCAGCGTGGAGTGAAGGATATAGAACAGCGCGGCGCTGGTGGCCTGCGGAGACATGTGTGCGATGGCCAGGAAGGCCGTTCCCATCGAGGCGATGGCCGCAAAGGCGGCCAGTCGCGGCAGGGTCGTCGCTCCAAGGATGCCAAGGGCGCCGATCGCCAGCGTCACCAGCGCGGCGGGCAGCAGGAAGGCCGGGATCAGGGTCCCGGTCGCGGGCAGGTCGGTTGGAAAGACCAGGGTGACAAAGCGCAGCGTGGCGTAGGCTCCGACCTTGGTCATGATCGCGAACAGGGCGGCGACGACTCCTGGCGCGTTGGCATAGGTGCCGGGAAGCCAGAATTGCAGCGGAACGAGCGCGCCCTTGATCGCGAAGACCAGGATCATCATCACCGCCGCGACACGCAGGAGGGCGGCATCGCCTTCGGGCAGGTTGGGCAGCTTGGCCGCGAGATCGGCCATGTTCAGCGTCCCGGTGACGCCATAAAGCAGCGCGAGCGCAATCAGGAACAGCGAAGAGCCGACCAGGTTGAAGGCGACATACTGGATGCCCGCGCGCGTGCGCCGGGCGCCGCCGCCGTGGATCATCAGCCCGTAGGAGGCGATGAGCAGGACCTCGAAGAAGACAAAGAGGTTGAAGGCATCGCCGGTCAGGAAGGCTCCGCCCACCCCCATCAGAAGGAATTGCAGAAGGGGATGGAAATGCGCGCCCTTCGCATCCCAGCCCGAGCCGATGGCGTAAAGCGTGGTGATCAGCGCAACGAAGGCAAGCAGGGCGACCATCATCGCCGAGAGGCGGTCAAGCACGAGGCTGATGCCGAAAGGAGCAGGCCAGTCGCCCATGAAGTAGGCCTCGGGGCCGTGGGCGGTCGCAGACCACAGCAGGCCGACCGCGATGGCGTTCAGGGCGACGATGGCAGCCAGGCTGGCGATGCGCTGCAATTCGAGGTGGCCGCGCATGGTCAGCACCATGAACGCCGCGACGAAGGCCGGCAGGACGACCGGGGCGATGATCCAGTGGTTCATGCCTTGTCCTCGTCCAGGTCGATGCGGTCGTGGCCGGCCTGCAGGTGGCCGCCGATGGCCATGATCATGATGACGGCGGTCATCCCGAAAGAGATGACGATCGCGGTCAGGACCAGCGCCTGCGGCAGGGGGTCAGCCGGCGCATCCGTGGTGCCGACGATGGGGGCGGCGTTCAAGGTAAGCCGGCCGGCGGTAAAGAGGAACAGGTTCACGGCGTAACTCAGGAAGGTCAGCCCCAGGATCACCGGGAAGGTGCGGAGCCGCAGTGTCAGATAGATGCCCACAGCGCTGAGCAGGCCGATGACCGAGGCGAGGAGGGCTTCCATCAGCGGGACTCCTCAAGGTCATGGGCAGTGACGTTCGGGCCTTCTCCGGTGCGCAATGCCAGGCGGGAGAGCGAGGCGAGCGCCAGGAGGATTGCGCCCAGGACGCAAAGGAAGACGCCAAGGTCGAAGATCGCGGCGGTGGCCAGTTCGAACTGTTCCAGCGGCCAGAGATTGACGTATTCGAAGCCCGAAGTCAGGAACGGCAGGCCGAAGGCCCAGGCGCCGACCCCGGACAGCGAGGCGATCAGGACGCCCCAGCCGATCAGCACGTGGTGGTCGTAGCGCTGGCGGGCGTGGCTCCAGTCATAGCCCGAGGCCATGTATTGCATCAGGTAGGCGATGGCAAAGACCAGGCCCGCGACGAAGCCGCCGCCGGGCATGTTGTGGCCGCGCAGATAGAGGTAGACGCCGACCATCATCGCCATCGGCAGAAGCAGGCGGGTGGCGACGACCAGCATCATCGGGTGGCGGTCGCCGGATTCGCGGCCCCTGGGCTGGACGGCAAGGCGGGCGGTGACGGCCGGGTTGCGCAAGAGCGCCTCGGACAGCGCAAAGATCACCAGGGCGGCGATGCCGAGGACGATGATCTCGCCATAGGTGTCGTAGCCGCGGAAGTCCACGATGATGGTGTTGACGGCGTTGGTCCCCCCGGCGCCGGGCTTCGACTGGGCCCAGTGGAAGGCCGAGATCGGGTCGAAGGCGGGATCGCGGGTCATCATGGCATAGGCAAGGCCGCCGATGCCAAGACCGGCCAGCCCGGCGAGGGCCGCGTCGCGCAGCTTGCGGATCGGGCGGCTTTCGACGGGCGTCTCCTTCGGCAGGAAGTTCAGCGCCAGAAGCATGAGCAGAAGGGTCACGACCTCGACGGAAAGCTGGGTCAGGGCCAGATCGGGCGCGGAGAACAGCGCGAACATCGGGGCGATCAGCAGGCCGACGATGCCAGTCAGCAGCAGCGCGACAAGGCGACGGCGGTGCAAGAGCAGGGTCGCGAGGGCCGCAATCACGATCACCAGCCAAAGGCCCAGAACCACCGGGTCGATCGGAAGCAGCGGTCGCGTGCTGGGGGCATGCGGCGTGGCCGTCAGGAAAGCCAGCAGGGCCAGGGCTGCGATACCCACGACGGCGACCACCATGCTGCGGCTGAAGCGGCCGTTGTGCAGGCTGTCGGTGAGTTGACGCGCGGCCTCGGCCAGAGGCTCGATGATGGCGTCGAAGATGCGTTTCGCCTCGGGGCGTGGCGTGGCGTCCCAAAGCGCCCGCAGCCGCGGGTAGGCGCCCAGCAGGGCAAGACCCCCGCCGATCGCAGCCAGCGACATCCAGAGCGCGGCGGCATCCAGCCCGTGCCAGTGATAGATGTTGGTGAAGATGCCGCGCCCCGTCGTGGCCGAGGCGGCGGGGTCAAGCAGCCAGCCGACCATCAGGTTCGGCATGAGACCGATCAGGACGACAAGCACCGCCAGCAGGGCAGGTGCTGCCCACAGGCCGAAGCCTGGGTCGTGCGGTTTGTGCGGGTAATCGTCGCGCACCGGGCCAAGGAAGCCATGCACCAGGAAGCGGAACGAATAGGCGACCGAGAACAGCGCACCAAGCGTGGCCAGGATGCCGACGAGCCAGGCATTCGGCCAGGCGACAGTCGCGGCCTCTTGCAGCATCAGTTCCTTCGACAGGAACCCGTTCAGCGGCGGGATGCCCGCCATCGACAGCGAGGCGACGGCGGCAATGGCAAAGGTCACGGGCATGAGCTTTCGCAACCCGCCCAGACGCCTGAGGTCGCGGGTATGCGCCTCGTGGTCGACGATGCCTGCGGTCATGAAGAGCGCGGCCTTGAAGGTCGCATGGACCAGGATGTGGAAGATCGCCACCGTCGCGGCCTCGGGGGTGCCGAAGCCCAGAAGCATGGTGATGAGGCCCAGGTGGCTGACAGTCGAGAAGGCCAGCAGCGCCTTCAGGTCATCCTTGAAAAGCGCGATCTTGGCGGCCATCACCATCGTGATCAGACCCACCGAGGTGACGATCACGAACCACTCGAAGGTGCCCGACAGGACCGGCCACATCCGCGCCATCAGGAAGATCCCGGCCTTTACCATCGTGGCCGAGTGCAGGTAGGCCGACACCGGCGTCGGCGCGGCCATCGCGTGCGGAAGCCAGAAGTGGAAGGGGAACTGCGCCGACTTGGTGAAGGCGCCGATCAGGATCAGGATCAGCGCGGGCAGGTAGAGCGGCGAGGCCTGGATCGCCTCCTTGTTCTGCAGGATCACGGTCAGGTCGAAGCTGCCCGCGATGTTGCCCAGGATCAGCATCCCCGCGATCATCGCCAGACCCCCGCCCCCCGTCACCGCCAGCGCCATCCGCGCGCCCTGGCGACCCTCGGGCAGGTGCTTCCAGTAGCCGATCAGCAGGAAGGAGGAGAGCGAGGTCAGCTCCCAGAAGATCAGCAGCAGCAGGATGTTGTCGGACAGCACGATCCCGACCATCGCGCCCTGGAACAGCAGAAGGTAGGTGAAGAACTGACCCATCGGGTCGGACTTCGCCAGGTAGAAGCGGGCGTAGATGATGATCAGCAGGCCGATCCCCAGGATGAGGCCCGCAAACATCAGGCCCAGGCCATCGAGGAAGAAGTTCGCGTTCAGACCCAGCGCGGGCAGCCACTCGATCCGGGTCTGCACGACCTCGCCGCGCAGGACGGCGGGGGCCTGCAGGGCCAGAAGGATCAGGGCCAGAAGCGTCACCGACCCCGTCGCGGCAGCGCAGGCATTTCGCCCCGCGCGGATCATCAGGCCGGGAAGGAGCGCACCAAGGAAGGGCAGCGCCGCGATCAGGGCTAGGGACATGCGGTGAGGATTCCTCGTCGTGGCGGCTGATGTTGCTGGTTGGTCGCGTCGCGGCGGGTGTCGACCGATTTTGGGTATGGCGTCAAGGGTTTCAAGCCCCTTTCCGACGCGATAGCGCAGTTCTGGTCGGGATTTCAAGCGGGAGACCGCCCTTGGGGGCATCGAGCCCCCGCGGCCGGGCTGCCGCGGACAGGGCGCATCCGGGCGCATCCGGGCGCATCCGGGTGCGCCCGTGGTCGGTTCGGCGCAAGGAACTGGCGGCAGCCCCCGGTCCGGGCTGCCGCAGGAGCGGTCAGGCGACCTCGGTCACGCCTTCGGGGACCTTGGCGCCGGTCATGAAGGCCACGGCATCGGACATCGAATGGTCCGACGGCTTGATCACGCAGAGCCTGCGGCCAAGCCGGTGGATGTGGATGCGGTCCGCCACCTCGAACACATGCGGCATGTTGTGGGAGATCAGGATGATCGGGATGCCCCGGCTGCGGACGTCGCGAATGAGCTCCAGCACCCGGCGGCTTTCCTTGACCCCAAGTGCTGCGGTCGGCTCGTCCAGGAT
>PNNE01000008.1 GCA_013824055.1 Rhodobacter sp.
AACGATTACCTGTCACCGTTCCTGTCGGCGGGCTTCTACTACAAGACCTTCATGTGGCCGCGGGCCTTCTGGGAGGGCTTGTACGAGCCGCTGATCCGGCGGGCAGCAGGGCTGGGCAGCCTGTCGGGCAAGCACGACGAGGGAGCGTACGAAAAGGCCTTTGCCTTCTGCGATGTGCTGGTGATCGGGTCGGGACCTGCCGGTCTGATGGCCGCGCTGACGGCGGGGCGCTCGGGCGCGGATGTGATCCTGTGCGAGGAAAGCCACAGCTTTGGCGGGCGTTTGCTGTCCGATGGCGGGGTGATTGGCGGGATGCCTGCGGCTGACTGGGTGGCGCAGGTGGTGGCCGAGCTGCAGGCCTTGCCGAACGTGCGGATCATGGCGCGGACGACGGTGACGGGGGCCTATGACAACGGCACCTATGGCGCGCTGGAGCGGGTCGGGCTGCACAAGCCCGCGCGGCCGAACTTGCCGCGCGAGTGCTTCTGGCGGATCGTGGCAAGGCAGGCGGTGCTGGCAAGCGGCGCGCTGGAGCGGCCGGTGGCCTTCGAGAACAACGACCGGCCGGGGATCATGATGGCCTCGGCGGTGCGGACCTACCTGAACCGTTACGGCGTGAGCCCCGGCAAGCGGGTGACGCTTTTCGCCAACACCGATCAGGCGCGGGGTGTGGCGCGGGACCTGATGGCGGCTGGGGTGACGGTGGCGGCGATCATCGACCCGCGTCCCGATGCGTCGTCGGTCGAGGATTGCCCGGTGCATGTCGGGGCCGAGGTCGTGGGGTCGCGCGGGCGGCTGGGGCTGACCGGGATCACCGTGCGGAAAGGTGCCGAGATCTTCGAGGTGGAAACCGATTGTCTGGCGATGTCCGGCGGCTGGAACCCGACGCTGCACCTGACCTGCCACATGAACGGGCGTCCGCGCTGGGACGAGGACCTTGCGGCCTTCGTGCCGATGGCGGGCGCGGTGCCGGGGCTGGTCGCTGTGGGGGCCGCGAATGGGTCGATGTCGACGCATGGGGCACTGGTCACGGGGCAGGCGGCGGCCTTGACGGCGGTCGAGGCTCTGGGGCGGAAGGTGGCGGTTCCGGTGCCGGAGGCAGAGGATATGCCATACCGGCTGAAGGCCTTGTGGGCGGTCGAGGGGAAGGGGCGGGCCTGGCTGGACTTTGCCAATGACGTGACGACGAAGGACGTGAAGCAGGCCGCGCAGGAAGGCTTCCGCTCGGTCGAGCACATGAAGCGCTACACGACGCAGGGGATGGCGCCGGATCAGGGCAAATCGTCGAACGTCGCGGCGCTGGCGGTGCTGGCGGATGCAACCGGCCGGGGGATTGCCGAGACCGGGGTCACGACCTTCCGGCCGCCCTACACTCCGGTGTCGATCGCGGCGATGGGCGCGGGGGGCCGGGCCGAAGGGTTCGCGCCGCAGCGGTTCCTGACCAGCGATCAGGCCAGCCGCGACCGGGGCGCGCCGATGATCGAGGCGGGGCTGTGGTACAGGCCATCGTATTTCCCGAAGCCCGGGGAAGCCACCTGGCGCGAGGCGTGCGACCGCGAGGTCAACATGGTCCGGCAGGCGGTGGGCGTGGCCGATGTCTCGACCTTGGGGAAGATCGACATTCAGGGGCGCGATGCGGGGCGGTTCCTGGACTTCGTCTATACCAACACCTTCAGCACCCTGCCGGTGGGTCGGGTGCGTTACGGTCTGATGCTGCGCGAGGATGGGCTGGTCCTGGATGACGGCACCTCGGCCCGGTTGGGCGAGGGGCATTACCTGATGACCACCACCACGGCGGCGGCGGGGCTGGTGATGCGGCATCTGGACTTCGTGCATCAGGCGTTCTGTGCGGATTGGCAGGTGCGGTTCATCTCTGTGACCGAGGCTTGGGCGCAGTTCGCCGTGGCGGGGCCGAAGGCGCGGGCGCTGGTGAATTCATTCCTGGAGCAGCCGGTGGAACTGCCTTTCATGGGTGTGGCTCCGGTGCGGGTCGGGGGGGTTGACGGGCGACTGTTCCGCATCTCGTTCAGTGGCGAGGAGGGGTATGAGCTTGCAGTGCCGACCCGCTATGGCGAGGCGCTGTTCCGCGACCTGGTGGCCCGGGCCGAGACGATGGGCGGCGGGCCCTACGGGATGGAGGCGCTGAATGTCCTGCGGATCGAGAAGGGCTTCATCACCCATGCCGAGATTCATGGCCGGGTGACGGCGCATGACATCGGGATGGAGAAGATGGTCGCTGCCCGCAAGGACTGCATCGGCAAGGCGGCGGCGACGCGGCCGGGGATGTGGGGGCCGGAACGCGAGCAGCTGGTCGGCCTGAAGGCCAGCACACCGATCAGCGCCGGGGCGCATCTCTTCGTGCCGGGAACCGAGGTCCACCGCGAAACGGACCAGGGCTATGTCACCAGCATCTGCTGGTCGCCGACCGAAGGCGCCTGGCTGGGCCTTGCCTTCCTGAAGAACGGGCGCGCACGGCTGGGCGAAAAGGTCCGGCTGGTCGATCACCTGCGCGGGCTGGACGTGATCTGCGAGGTCTGCCACCCGGTGTTCCATGACCCGCAGGGGGAGAAGCTGCGTGCCTGAACTGATCGCGAAAACCGCCCTCGAGGGGCGAAGCCTGGCCCTGGGCGGCGTGACGCTGGCCGAGGTCGACGTCGGCCCCATCACCTCGATCGCCGTCCTGCCCGGAGCGGCAAGGACGGTGGCGAAGGGGTTGAAGACCATCGGCCTTGCGATGCCCGAGCCGAACCGCTTTGCCGTGAAGAAGGGCGCGCGCATTGTCTGGACCGGGCGCGAGCAGGCCTTCCTGATCGGCGCGGACTGCCCGCCTCTGGAGGGCGCGGCGGTGACTGACCAGTCGGACGGCTGGACGGTCCTGGGCCTGTCGGGCGCGGGAGCGGTCGATGTGCTGGCGCGGCTGGTGCCGCTGGACCTGCGGCTGTCGGCCTGCCCGGTGGGATGCGCGCTGCGGACGCAGGTCAACCACATGAACGCGGTGATCCTGCGGACCGGAGACCACGCATTCGAGATCATGGTCTTCCGGTCGATGGCCCGCACCGCCTGGCACGAGCTGGAAAGCGCTACACATATGGTTGCCGCCCGCGCCGGTGTGAAAATCTAGGCGGAAAGGCGCGAAGAGAAGATTTTGTCACTGGCGTGTGATCCTTTGGCGGTTTACACCTTTTCTTAACGCAAGATTTAGAAAAGGTGCACGAATGGCCCCCGACGGTCAGACCCTTGCCCCCAATGTCTACGACTCTGAACCGATCCCCGAGGCAGCCCGGGCCGAGATCGACCGGCTGCTGCTGTCGGGCGACCTCTTCCGCTACACCGCGCTGTCGGATGCCCCCGTGGCCCTGCTGGAAGCCGAGTTCGCCGACCTGCTTGGCGCGCGGTATGCGCTTGCGGTGTCGTCCTGTTCGGCGGCACTGTTCCTGTCGCTGAAGGCGCTGGACCTGCCGAAGGGCGCCAAGGTGCTGATCCCGGCCTTCACCTTCGCGGCGGTGCCTTCATCGGTGGTGCATGCGGATTGCGAGCCGGTGCTGGTCGAAGTGGGCGAGAATTACCGGGTCGACATGGCTGACTTCGCACGGAAGCTGCCAGAGGCGGATGCAGTGATGATCAGCCACATGCGGGGCCATACCTCGGACATGGACGCGATCATGGACCTGTGTGACGCGGCAGGCGTGCCGGTGATCGAGGATGCGGCGCACAGCCTGGGGACAGTCTGGGGCGGGCGGAACATCGGGACCATCGGCCGGGTGGGGTGCTTCAGCTTCCAGTCCTACAAGCTGGTGAACGCGGGCGAAGGCGGGATCATGATCACCGACGACCCCGAAATCGCCGCGCGGGCGATCATCATGTCGGGAGCCTACGAGACCAACTGGAAGAAGCATCCCGGCCTGACGAATTCCTGCGCGCACTGGCAGAACAAGCTGCCGCTCTATAACCTGCGGATGCAGAACCTGTCGGCGGCAGTGATCCGGCCGCAGCTGCCGCTGGTGGCCGAGCGGGTGGCGAAGGGTCGGGCGGGACATGACCGGGTCGCCGAGCAGTTGAACCTGTCGGCGCATCTGGTGGTGCCAAAGGCCCTGGGCCCAGAGGAACGCGCGCCGGATTCGATACAGTTCAACCTGACAGGTGGCTGGACCGACCGGCAGGCGCTGGACTTCCAGACCGCGGCAAAGGCCCGCGGCGTGACCGTGCAGGTCTTCGGCCTGAGCGAGGGGAACGCCCGGGCGTTCTGGAACTGGCAGTTCCTGGGCGAGGTGCCGGACCTGCCGCAGACACGGGCCATGCTGATGCGGGCCTGCGACGTGCGGCTGCCGACCCGGCTGACCGGGGCCGAGCTTGACTACATTGCGGCGGCCATCGTCGACGCAGCGGCAGAGGTTCGCGGCTGATCCGTCCACGGCGGACAAGCGCCGGGAGCTCAACCTGACCAAAGGCTCGCCGATTTCCGTCAGGGAGTGACGGGATGCCCCCCACCCCCATCCCCTCCCCACGGAGGGGGAGGGGAGGCGCATAGGTCTGCCGGGTGTCCTGCATGTCCCCGCCTGCGCCCGGTGGGTCGGTTGGTGCCTCTGGCGGGAGTCCTGGGCACAGGGCACGCCGAAATGGCTTTGCGCCTGAAGGTCAGAGGATGCGGAGAGCCGGGGCGAGCCAGGGGGTTGCGGCAAGGGCGGGGGTGATCACCTCCTCGGCGATGAGCGGCTTCAGGCGCTGGGCAATCTGGGCCGGGACATCCTGAAGAATGCCGGCGCGGGCCGACAGCGACAGGGTGCGGGAGAGGGCGGGAAAGGGCAGGGGGCGGACCTCGACCTTTTCGCGGAAGGCGCGGGCCTGGTGCAGGGCAAGGGGGGTGAGGATGGTCCAGCCTTCGCCGCCCGCGACCATCGCCAGGATCGCGGCGTAGCTGTCCAGCTCGAAGCGGTGGGCGGGTTTGAGGCCGTGGCGGGCCAGATGGGCGGCGATCTGGCGGCCCATCAGGTGGCGCGCGGTGTAGAGGATGAGCGGCAGGTCCTCGATCCGGGCGCCGGGGGGGGCCACGGCGACGAAGGGTTCGGACATGACCCTGTGGACCTCGCGCCAGTCTTCCGGGGTCTGGTCCGCGTCGGCGGCGATGACGATGTCAAGCGCGCGCGCCTCAAGCTGGTCCATCAGCCGATGGCTCGCCCCGGTTTCCAGCAGGAAGCGGCAGCCTTTCAGGTCCTGCGCCAGGGCAGTGAGAAGGCGGGGCGTGACGTCGCTGTCGAAATCCTCGATCACGCCGAGGCGGAGCGTGGTCATGCCGGACAGGTCGGCCATCGCCAGTTCGGCCCTGGCTTCGGAGGCGGCGTTGAGGATGGTCTGGGCGTGGCGGCGGAACATGGCACCCGCCGGGGTGACTTGCACCGGCCGTCCCGAGCGGTCGAGAAGGGTCGCGCCGAGAGCGGTCTCCAGCGCGGTCAGTTGCTGGCTGACGGCAGAGGGCGACACGCCAAGGCGACGGGCGGCGGCAGAAATCGAGCCTTCTTCCGCCGCAGCGACGAAGACCTCGATCCCCCAGAGCGTGACGCGGCCTTCGGCTTCGGCCATCGGTCAGAGCTTGGAGAGTTTCTTCTGCAACTCGGCCAGTTGCCGCTTGATCTCGGCGATGTCGTCGGCCGAGGCGGGGGTCTCTTCCTCTTTGGCGGGGCCGGAGCCGGACCAGCCGGGCATCCCGACCATCATCGTCTTCAGGAAGGCTTCCTGCTGCTTGCGCAATGCGTCGAAGCCGGGGACGGCGGCCAGCGGGTTCGGGATGGCGGTCAGGTTTTCGACCATCTTGGCCTGGCTCTCGCGCAGCATCTCGAAGCTGGAGGCCAGGAACTGCGGCATCACCGCCTGCATCCCGGTGGCGTAGCTGCGCACCAGATCGGTCAGGACCCCGACCGGCAGCACGCTTTCGCCCTTGGATTCATGTTCGGCCACGATCTGGAGGAGATACTGCCGGGTCAGGTCATCGCCGGTCTTGAGGTCGACAATCTGCACCTCGCGCCCCGCGCGGATGAAGCCGGCGATGTCTTCCAGCGTGACGTAATCCGACGTCTCGGTGTTGTAGAGCCGGCGGCTGGCGTAACGCTTGATCAGCAGCGGCTTGTCGGTGTCGGCCATGGTTCCCCCCAGGGATTACGCGCTTGCAGAGAAGTCTAGGGGAGCCTGCAGCAAAAAGAAAGCACCCGCTGGGGTCAGTTCGCCCGTGCAGCATCGGCCGCAGCGAAATGGTCGAGCTGGTCCTGGCGGGCTTTGCGGAAGGCGGGGCGGTCGAGGATGCGGTCGGTGTAGGCCTGCAACGCCGGGTAACGGCCAAGGACGACGCGCAGCGCGGGCACGCGCAGGATGTCGGCCATCAGCAGGTCGGCCACGGTGAAGCGGTCTGCGGCAAGGTGGTCGCGCCGCGCAAGGACGGCCTCAAGGCGCGAGAGACGGGACTGCAGCCAGCCTTCCAGCGGGTTTTCCGGGGGCCTGGACAGGCCGATGAACCACCAGGGAACGGTGACCATCTCCAGCGAGTTCAGGCCGGCGATGACCCATTCCAGGGTTTCCGCGCGGGGCCTGGGGTCTTTCGGCATGAGGGTTTCGGATTTCTCGCCAAGGTGCAGCAGGCAGGCCCCGCTTTCGAAGAGCGTGACCTCGCCGTCCTGGAGCGCGGGGACCTGGGCGAAGGGCTGGCGCGCGAGGTGCTCGGGCTCGGTGCGGTCCTCGAACCTGACGGCGCTGATCGTGTAGGGCAGGCCCGCTTCCTCGCAGGCCCAGCGGAGACGGATGTCCCGGACATGGCCGCGTGGCGGGGGCGGGACCCAGTCGTAGGTCCAGATCGTCAGCGGATCGGTCACGGCGCTTGTCCTTCCTGCGGGGCATCAGGATAGGAGGAGGGGCCGACAAAGAACAAGGCCCGGAGTTGCCTCCGGGCCCAACGAGCGTCCCTTGGGACACCGAACTCGTTACGAATTACTTCGCAGCGGCAGCGGCCTTCTTGGCGACGTTGGTCACTTCATTGGTCGCTTTCTTGACAGCGGCGGTCGCGTCTTCCGACATGTCCTTGCCGGCAGCCAGCATCAGCTCGACGGTTTCCATCTGCACTTTCTTGGCGACTTCGGCGAAGGCGGCCAGGTTCTCGGCAGTCATCTCGGCAGCGGCCGAGGCGAAATCGCTCATCGACTTGGTGTAGTCGGTCGGCTCGGCCTTGGCTTTGGACATGTCGGCGACCTTGGCCAGGGTGTCCTTGGTCCA
>PNNE01000359.1 GCA_013824055.1 Rhodobacter sp.
GCCGTGCTGGTCACGCTGACCGGCGGCATCGGCATCCTGCTGACGGGCACGGTCGTCGACAACTGGTATGTCTGGGCACAAGAGCACGGCTACGCGCCGCTCGACTAAGGAGGTCGAAATGCCGAACGATTACTTCGAAGAGACCAAGCAGACCAACCTTGTCTTCTGGAGCCTGGGACAGATGCTGAAAGGCGCCGGTTACGCCGCCGCCTTCGTCATCGCCATCGCGCTGGCCCTGTGGGCGATCTACCTGGTCGGTCTGCTGCTGCCGGAAGAAAGCCGCCAGACTCCGTCGCCCTTCGGGGCGCTGGATGCCCCCTATGTGGCCGAGGGTCACGACCTGGCCTGAGACAGCCCGGGCCCGAGGCGGTGCTTCGGGCCCGGCATGCCGATCCTGACCCTCCCACGGGTCCGGATGTCGGGACCTCCGGGCCCCGGTTCCCTTCCTGTCTGACGACAGGCACTTGTGCCGTGTGGCCTGAACCCACACGGCACCCTTTGCCCGAAAGGAGCGAACCATGACCGCAGCCGGTTCCAGTCCAGCCTTCACGGAAAAGCCGATGCTTGACCGCGTCGCCAGCCCCGCCGACCTGCGGGCGCTTGCCGACCGGGACCTGACGCAGCTGGCCGACGAATTGCGCCGAGAGGTGATCGAGGTGGTCAGCCAGACCGGTGGGCACCTTGGATCGTCGCTGGGTGTGGTCGAGCTGACCGTGGCGCTGCATGCGGTCTTCGACACCCCGCGCGACAAGCTGATCTGGGACGTGGGCCACCAGTGCTATCCGCACAAGATCCTGACCGGCCGCCGTCACCGGATGCTGACCCTGCGTCAGGCCGAGGGACTCAGCGGTTTCACCAAGCGGTCGGAAAGCGACTACGACCCGTTCGGGGCGGCACATTCCTCGACCTCGATTTCTGCGGCGCTTGGCTTTGCGATGGCGCGCGAGATGGGGCAGCCGGTGGGCGACACAGTTGCCGTCATCGGAGACGGCGCGATCACCGCCGGCATGGCCTATGAGGCGATGAACCACGCGGGCCATCTGGGCAAGCGGTTGTTCGTGGTCCTGAACGACAACGACATGTCCATTGCCCCACCCGTGGGCGCGATGCAGACCTACCTGAATTCCATCGCCGGCAAGGGCCCGCTGGCGACGCTGAAGGCGATTGCCGAAGGGCTGGAGGATCACCTTCCCGGCCCCCTGCGCGAAGGCGCGCGGCGGGCGCGCGAGCTGGTCAGCGACCGGCCTGGCGGCGTGACCCTGTTCGAGAAGCTGGGCTTTTCCTACTTCGGCCCGGTCAACGGCCATGACGTGCCGATGCTGCTGCATGCCTTGCGGTCGATGCGCGCCCATGCCGATGGCCCGGTCCTGCTGCATGTGGTGACCAAGAAGGGCAATGGCTACGGCCCTGCGGAAGGCGCGGACGACAAGTATCACGGCGTGGCGAAGTTCGACATCGCGACCGGCAAGCAGCACAAGACGCCTGCCAACGCGCCGAACTACACGGCGGTCTTCGGCCAGACCCTGACGGACGAGGCCGCGCGCGATCCGCGGATCGTGGCGATCACCGCGGCGATGCCGGGGGGCACCGGGCTTGACGTGATGCAAAAGCGCTTTCCGGCGCGGGTCTTTGATGTGGGCATCGCCGAACAGCACGGCGTGACCTTCGCGGCCGGTCTGGCGGCGGGCGGGATGCGGCCCTTCTGCGCGATCTATTCCAGCTTCCTGCAACGCGGCTACGACCAGATCATCCACGACGTCGCCCTGCAGAACCTGCCGGTGCGCTTTGCCATCGACCGCGCCGGGCTGGTCGGCCAGGATGGCGCGACCCATGCCGGGGCCTTCGACGTGATGTTTCTGGCGAACCTGCCGAACATGACGGTGATGGCGGCAGGGGACGAGGCGGACCTTGTCCACATGATCGCCACCGCCGCCGCACACGACCACGGCCCGATTGCCCTGCGCTATCCGCGGGGCGAGGGGATGGGCGTGCCGATGCCCGACCGGGGCGTGCCGCTGGAGATCGGCCGCGGCCGGACCTTACGCGAGGGTAGCGATGTCGCGATCCTGTCCTTCGGCGCACAACTGTCCGAAGCACTGGCCGCCGCGACCATCCTCGAGGCCGAGGGCATTTCCGTCACCGTCGCCGACGCCCGCTTTGCCAAGCCGCTGGACATCGCGCTGATCGACCGGCTTTACCGCGACCACCGCAGCCTGATCACGGTCGAGCAAGGCTCGACCGGCGGTTTCGGGGCGATGGTCCTGCATCATCTGGCGATGAGCGGACAACTGGATCGCGGTGCGCCGGTGCGGACGATGACCCTGCCGGACCGCTTCATCGACCAGGCCAGCCCGACCCAGATGTATGCCTGGGCCGGTCTGGCCGCAGCCGATATCGCCGCGATGACGCGGGGCACGCTGGCCAGGACGGCCACGGCCCAGGTTGTCAGGTTGCGCTGACAGTCGATGTCAAACCAGTCCAAAAAAGCTGCAGAAGTGTAAACTTCTAGCAGCATTCCGTGCGGACCGTGCTATCTTCGCTGGCGGAAGGCGCTTGGGAGGACGGCAGCAGTGAAGTTCCAGCAGGTCTACGCAGTTGTAGACAGCGAGTTCCGGCTGCTTTGGGTGGGCGGAGAATGGGATGAGTTCGCCCTGCAGAACGCGGCTCAGCATGCGCTTGCGAACCATGTCCTTTCCACGTCGATCCTGGCCCATATCGCCGGTGACGACACGCGCAGGCTGACGGCGCGGCTGGTCGAGACCGTGTTGCAGACCAAGCGCCCGGTCCGGGTTCAGTATCGCTGCGATTCGCCCAGCATGGCCCGGACCTATCAGCTGACGATCCAGCCGATGAAGGACGAACGGGCGCTGATGGTGCATGACCTGAAGGACGCCTGGCACTTCTCGCCACCGCTGAACATCTGGCACTACGATCCCAATGCAAAGGACTGCAAGTGCAGCTTCTGCGGCGACATCCGTTTTGGCGGCGCGCAGGACTGGACCAGCTGCGACACTATCGGCGAACGGCACCCGACCCATGTGTTCTACGAGGTCTGCGCCGGATGTCAGGACACCGTGGCCGAGGCGGTCAGGCTGGTCCTGGCCGAAGACGCCTTCACTCCCGCGCTGGACAGCGAGGAGGTCCCGGCGCCCGGTCAGTCCAGGGACCAAAGGGAATAAAGGTCGGGTCCCAGCACCTGGGTTTCGCGCAAGACCGGGCGGGATGCGGCGGCAAGTGCGGCAAGACCCAAGGCTCCCAAGGCGGGACGGCCATCGGCGCCGATCAGGACGGCCCCGGTGAAAAGCGCAAGCTCGTCCACCAGCCCTGCCGTCAGCAATCCGGCCGCCACGGTGCCGCCGCCCTCGCTCAGGATGCGCGTGATACCCCTTTGGGCCAGAGCCGACAGGGCTGCGGTCAGATCCAGCCCGCCCTCGGCCTCGGCCACCTCGATCAGCGTCGCTCCTGTCGCCGACCAGGCGGCCCGGCGCGCATCGGGGGCGGCGGGGCCATGCAGCAGCCAGACCGGACTGGCCGTGGCGGTTCGGCCAAGGCGGCTGGCCGGATCGTGGCAGAGCGCGCGGTCCAGCACGATGCGCACCGGCTGCCAGGGCGCGCCCAGGTCGCGGACGGTGAGGTCAGGGTCGTCGGCCAGCGCCGTGCCCGACCCGACCATCACCGCATCATGCGACAGACGAAGGGCGTGAACCTTGCGCCGGGACTGCGGCCCGGTGATCCAGCGGGATTCACCCGTTGCCGTGGCAATGCGGCCGTCCAGCGTGGCGGCAAGCTTCAGGGTGACAAAGGGCAGGCCACGGATCACCCGCTTCAGGAACCCCGCGTTCAGCTGGGTCGCCTCGGCCGTCAGGACGCCTTCGCTTACCACGATCCCGGCGGCGCGCAGCATCCGGTGCCCCTTGCCCGAGACGCGGGGGTCGGGATCGGTCAGCGCGGTGACAACGCGGGCCACCCCGGCCGCGATCAGCGCCTCGGCACAAGGGGGGGTCTGGCCGTGATGGGCGCAGGGCTCCAGCGTGACATGGGCCGTCGCCCCGCTGGCCGCTGCCCCGGCCTGCTGCAGGGCGCGGACTTCGGCATGCGGACGCCCGCCGGGCTGGGTCCAGCCGCGCCCCACCACCAGGCCATCCTTGACCAGCACGCAGCCCACCGCCGGGTTCGGCCAGACAGTCCCAAGACCCCGCGCCGCAAGGCGCAGGGCGTGGGCCATGTGCCCTTCGTCGCTCACTCTTCGCTGGTCGCGCCGGGCCGCAGCTCGGAGACGAAACCGTCGAAATCATCCGCGGTCTGGAAGTTCTTGTAAACGCTGGCAAATCGCACATAGGCCACAGTGTCGATCCGCGCCAGGCTTTCCATCACGATCTCGCCGATGGTTTTCGACGGGATGTCGGTGTCGCCCAGGCTTTCCAGCCGCCGCACGATCCCGCTGATCATCTGGTCGATGCGTTCGGGGTCGATCGGGCGCTTCTGCATCGCGATCCGGATCGAACGTTCCAGTTTCGAGCGGTCGAAATCCTCGCGCTTGCCCGAGGACTTGATGACCACGAGATCACGCAGTTGCACGCGTTCATAGGTGGTGAAGCGGCCGCCGCAGGCCGGACAGAAGCGGCGGCGACGGATCGAGACATGATCCTCCGCAGGCCGCGAATCCTTCACTTGCGTGTCGATGTTGCCGCAGAATGGGCAGCGCATCGGCCCCCTCCTCGCTTATGGTTATACCTGCCTCAAGGCCGGGTGTGTTCCCCGGTTTCCCCCACTGACTATAGGAGAGGGCCGTGGATTTGGGGAAGGCATATATTTGCGCCCCAGAATATGGGGCCTGGACTGTGGCGGGCGGGACTCAGGGCCGATATGGCTTGGGGCCGGCATGGCTTGAACCGGCGGTCCGCGGGTGCATAGATGGGGCCGGGCAAAGGCGCGGCTCTTGAACGCCGGCAAAGGGCAAGGGGCGTGGCGTGGTTAGTATCGCATTGTGCGGCATCGTCCGGAACGAGATCCGCTCGGTGGTGGAATGGCTTGCGCATTACAAGGCGCTTGGGTTCACCGACTTTGTCATCTATGACAACGAAAGCACCGACGGGACCGGCGAGGTTCTGCAAGCGCTTGACGATGCAGGTGAAATCCTGCGGCTGGACTGGCCCCACACAGTGGGCGCGCGACCGCAGCGGCTGGCGTATGAACATATGCGCGTCCATTCGACCGTCGACTGGATCGGCTATTTCGACGCGGATGAGTTCCTTCTGCTGCGCCAGGACGCCAGCATCGCGGACTTCCTTGGTCGGTTCGGCGATGACGTGACCGCGATTGCGATCAACTGGGTCGTCTTCAACAGCGGCGGGCAGGAGCGCTATCGCGCCGTGCCGGTGATGGAACGCTTTACCGAATCCCTGCGGCGGCACGATCCTCACAACCGCAGCATGAAGTCCATCGGGCGGCGCGAAAGGCTGTCGGGCACCGGCATCCACCGCGTCGAGGTGGCCGAAGGGCGCTATGTCACGCCATCCGGGCGGGACGCAGAGTTTTCCAACGGCCAGATCATGCGGTCGATCGACACCGAGGTGGCGGTGCTGCACCACTACATGGTCAAGTCGCTGGAAGAGTTTCAGGAAAAGCGCAACCGTGGCCATGCCAATTCGCAGGACGCAGAGCGCAAGCGCTCCAAACTGGACTCCCGCTTTGCCGAGGTGAATGCCCCCGGTCGCGCCAACACCGACATGCTGGCCTGGTCGGGCCGGATGCGGGCCGAAGCGTTGCGCCTGCGCGCGATCCTGCTGGCGGCTGGCCTGAGCTATCCGGTCTGGCCCTTTGTCGAGGACACGGGCTAGACGGAAATCCCGCATGAAAATCGTCACACCCGTGTTACGATTCCATGCATGTGGTGGCGACTCATCCCTTTGCTGGCCTTGGCGACCCCTGCGGTGGGGCAAAACCCGATTGCCGAGGTGATCTGCGTCCCCCGCGCCGAGCTTTTTCAGCGCCTGTCGGGGGCCGAGGTGACGGGGTCGGGCCTGCGCGACGCCGAGACCGTGCTGGAGGTCTGGACCAGGGCCTCGGGTGACTGGACCCTGGTGCAAAGCCACGCCAACGGCACCGCCTGCATCCTGGCGATGGGCGAGGCCTGGGAGGCGGTGATCCCCCCGCCTGCCTAGGTGCAGAGACCCCAGGTCCGGCTGTCCATGTCCCAGCACTGCCCGTTCCGGCCTTCGAGTCGTTCAACCCATCTATCGGAAGGGCCGTGCCAGGGTCCTTGCACGGCAGCCTGCGGCGACGGCACAGCCGGCACAACGGGATTACGGCCTGCTGCGGCGCAGGGGTTGCTGCGCCGGGCAAAGCACCGAAGGGCAGGGAGACTAGGACCCGTCGCCGCTGTCGGCCGCCTTGATCAGCTCAAGCCAGCGCAGAGCGGTTCCGGCATCCGGAATGCGCAAGGTGACTTCGCCGCTGTTGGTCAGGCGGGCTTCCGGGAAGGCCGCCATCACCATTTCCGGCTTGATCTTTCCCCGCCGCAGTTCGGGTCTGCGGATATAGGTCAGAACCCACTCGTCATTCGGAATTGCGGCAAAGCAGAACTCCTCGTCCCGCTTCACCCGCAGGCTGTTGAGAAAACCCTGTTCGTGCGCAGCCACAGAGAAGTCCCCCGAGGTCGAAAACCCCTCGACGATCACGTCAAAGGCAGCCTTCGCGTCTGCGGAAGCGATTTCGTCGCGCAGGTCGGCGATGTTCAAGACCGGGCCACTCACTGATCCAGGAACGAACGAAGCTTCCGGCTCCGCGACGGGTGCTTCAGCTTGCGCAGCGCCTTCGCCTCGATCTGGCGGATGCGTTCGCGGGTGACGCTGAACTGCTGGCCGACCTCTTCCAGCGTGTGGTCGGTGTTCATGCCGATGCCAAACCGCATCCGCAGCACCCGTTCCTCGCGCGGGGTGAGGCTGGCCAGGACGCGGGTGGTGGTTTCCTTCAGGTTCTCCTGAATGGCGCTGTCCAGGGGCAGGATCGCGTTCTTGTCCTCGATGAAGTCGCCAAGCTGGCTGTCTTCCTCGTCGCCGATCGGGGTTTCCAGGCTGATCGGTTCCTTGGCGATCTTCATCACCTTGCGGACCTTTTCCAGCGGCATCTGGAGTTTCTCGGCCAGCTCCTCGGGCGTCGGTT
>PNNE01000425.1 GCA_013824055.1 Rhodobacter sp.
ACGGTCTTTCCCGGCTTGCGGGTGATCCTGGTCACTGCGCCCGATATCGTGCTTGCCGCCCGGCTTGCCGCGCGGGGCCGCGAAACGGCCGAGGATATCCGCGCGCGCCTGGCCCGTGCCGGGTTCGAGATGCCCGATGGCATCGCCTTCCAGACCGTGGTGAACGACCAGTCGCCCGAGATCGGCACCGCCCGCCTGCTGGCCGCACTTCAGCCGGTGAGGGCGTAGCGGTGCAGAAGCTGGAAGCGACCGGACTGACCTTCACCGAACAGGCACAGATCCTCGATCACGAAGGGGCGCGGCAGGACCGGGGCGAAGAAGCCCTCCAGTGCGGCGCGGACCGGCTCTGGGTCGTCCAGCCGGTCGGTCAGGGTCAGATGGAAGCGGAACTCCTCCATCACATGCGGATAGCCCCAGCGGTGCAGCAGCTCGCGCTGGCGCGGGGACAGCTGGTCCGGGCGGCGGCGGGCGATCTCGGCCTCGGTCAGGGCGGCGCGCAGGGGGTTGGTGGCTTCGACCACTGCGGCGCCAAGGTCAAGCAGGGCCGCCTCGCAGCCAAGCGGGGTCAGCGCGACGAAACCGTGCAGGACCTCGGCCTGCAACCCCTGGCAGACGACTGGCGAAAGGCGCGCGGCAAGGCTGGCCACGCAGTCCCGCGCAGCCGCTTCGGTCGCGCCCTCGGCCAGTCTGAACGGCGCGCGGATCGTGCCGTGAAAGCCATAGCGTCGCGGCTCGGCCGTGATGCCATGCGGGTCGCCGATGCCGGCCAGCACGGGCTGCGGCAGGTCGTTGCCAGTGGCCGGATCGCGGCCCAGCCACTGGTTCGCGAGAAAGGCAAAAGCCCCTTCGCGCGGGGTGTAGTAGACGGCGTAGCGGGCGATCCGGTCCATGCGCGCCGGGGTACCGAGGTTTTGTCACATTGGTGTGACGGGACAATGTCACCAGAGGCCACCGCAGCGCGGGCCGCAAGACAATCGAGGACGACATGACACGCGAGACCATCCTTGCCAACGCCACCCTGGTCCTGCCGGGCGAGACCCTGCGCGGGGCCGTGCGGCTGGTCGGCGGCAAGATCGCCGACATCGCGGAAGGCAGCGCGGTCCCGCCGGGCGCCGAAGACTGCGGCGGCGACCTGGTGATGCCCGGCCTGATCGAGCTGCACACCGACAACCTGGAGCGCCACATCGAACCGCGTCCCAAGGTCGACTGGCCCCACGCCGCCGCGATCATCGCGCATGATGCGGAGCTGGCCAGCGTCGGCATCACCACGGTCTTCGATGCCCTGCGTGTCGGCTCGGTCGTCTCGAACTCCAAGGCAAACTACGGCGAATACGCCCGGGCGCTGGCGGACGAGATCCTGGGCCTTCGCGACCAGGGCGCGCTGAAGATCAGCCACTTCCTGCATCTGCGGGCCGAGGTCTGTTCGGAAACGCTGGTCGAGGAGCTGGACAAGTTCGGCCCCGCGGACCGGATCGGCATCGTCAGCCTGATGGACCACACTCCCGGAGAGCGGCAGTTCCGCGACGTGGCGCAACTGCGCAAGTACGTCATGGGCAAGCACGGCATGAGCGAGGCCGAGTTCGAGGCGCATGTCGCAGCGCAAAGGGACCTGTCGGCGCGCCACGGTGCGCTGCATGAGGCCGCCGCCGTCGCCGCCGCCCGTCGCTATGGCGCGGTGCTGGCCAGCCACGATGACACCGACGTCGGCCATGTCGCGCGGTCAGCCGAACACGGCGCGCATTTCGCCGAGTTCCCGACCACGGTCAAGGCGGCACAGGCCTGCAACGACCACGGCATCAAGGTGATGATGGGCGCACCCAACCTGATCCGGGGCGGCAGCCATTCGGGCAACGTGGCGGCCTCTGACCTGGCCCGGGCCGACCTTCTGGACATAATTTCCTCCGACTATGTCCCCTCGTCGCTGCTGTCGGCGGCCTTGATGCTTGGGGATCTTTGGGGCGACCTTGCACGCGGGGTCGCGACCGTCACGGCGGCGCCGGCTGCGGCTGTCGGATTGTCGGACCGCGGCAGGGTCGAGGTCGGGGCGCGGGCCGACCTGGTGCGGGTCGCAAGGATCGGCACCGCCGGCGCGCTGCGCGGGGTCTGGTCCCAGGGCCTGCGGGTGGCGTGACCGGACCCTGCTTTCCGGGACGCGCTGGCCCCGAAAACCAAAAAACCCTGCAATCTGAAACGATTGCAGGGTTTTTTTGGTAGGGATGGTGCCCAGAAGAGGACTCGAACCTCCACGCCTTGCAGCGCTGGTACCTGAAACCAGTGCGTCTACCAATTCCGCCATCTGGGCACTGATGGGCGATGTAACGGCCCGGTTTGACAGAGTCAACGGCCCCTTCAGCAAATTTCTTGCTGCCGCTTTGGCCTTGCCCGTCCGGGGCGGCGCGGCTATTCATCGGCCCAGTTTCCGGTGCCCTTCGGGCGCCCGTGAAGGAGTGCGCGCATGAGCAGGCTGGTCACCATCATCGGCGGTTCGGGCTTCGTCGGTCGCTACATCGCCCGGCGGCTGGCAAAGGACGGTTGGCGGGTTCGCGTCGCAGTCCGCCGCCCGAACGAGGCGCTGTTCGTGCGGCCCTACGGAGTGCCCGGCCAGGTGGAGCCGGTGGCCTGCAACATCCGCGACGATGCCAGCGTCCGGGCGGTGATCCGGGGCGCGGATGCGGTGGTGAACTGCGTGGGTGTCCTGAACGGTATCGGCGCGAACACGTTCGACGCCGTCCAGGCCGAGGGCGCGGGCCGGGTGGCCCGGCTCGCCGCCGAGATGGGTGTCGGGCGGCTGGTGCAGATCTCGGCCATCGGGGCCGACGCGCAGTCCGACAGCGATTATGCCCGGACCAAGGGCGAGGGCGAGGCCGCGGTTCTGGCGGCTTTCCCGTCGGCGGTGATCCTGCGTCCCTCGATCATCTTCGGGACCGAGGACCAGTTCTTCAACCGCTTTGCCGCGATGACCCGTCTGGGTCCGATCCTGCCGGTCGTGGGGGCGAACACAAGGTTCCAGCCGGTCCATGTCGACGACGTCGCCCAGGCTGCGGTCATGGCGGTGAACGGCGGGGCCGCGCCTGGTGTCTATGAACTTGGCGGGCCGGAGGTCGACACCTTCCGCGGTCTGATGGCCCGGATGCTCAAGGTGATCCAGCGCCGCCGCGCCGTGGTCAACATCCCGTTCCTGGTGGCCCGGATCATGGGCTTCGCGTTCGACATGGTGCAGGCAGTGACGCTGGGCCTGATCGAGAACCGGATGATCACGCGCGACCAGGTGCGGAACCTGGCCCGCGACAACGTGGTCTCGCCGACCGCGCGCGGCTTTGCCGAGCTGGGGATCACCCCCACGGCAATGGAGGCGGTGCTGCCCGAATACCTCTGGCGCTACCGCCGGTCCGGCCAATATGCGGCGATCAAGGCTTCTGCCAAGAATATCAAGAAAGTCTGAGGTGTGGACAACACGCTGACTGCAGCCTTCCTGGGCCTTCTGGAAGGCCTGACCGAGTTTCTGCCGGTGTCTTCGACGGGCCATCTGCTGCTGGCCGGGCATTTCCTGGACTTTCAGTCCCCGGGCCGCACCTTCGAGGTGGTGATCCAGCTGGGAGCGATCCTGGCGCTGTTCTCGGTCTATGCGACGCTGATCCTGCGCCTTCTGCTTCGGGCGCGCCATGAAGCTGCGGCCCGCCGGTCGCTGGTGTCGCTGTTGCTGGCGTTTCTGCCGGCCGTCTTCGTCGGCTTCCTGGCGCATGGGTTCGTGAAGTCGGTGCTGTTCGAGACCCCGATGCTGATCGCGGTCGTGCTGATCCTGGGCGGGTTCGTCCTTCTGGTGATCGACCGCATCGCGCCGGTGCCGGTTCACACCGACGCGCTTGCCCTGCCATTGCGCAAGTCGCTGGCCATCGGCTTTTGCCAGACCCTGGCGTTGGTGCCCGGCGTCTCGCGGTCGGGCGCGACCATCGTCGGCGCGCTTCTGATGGGGGTCGAGAAGCGGGCGGCGGCAGAGTTTTCGTTCCTGCTCAGCCTGCCGACGATGGGCGCGGCAGTGGTCTACGACCTGTACCAGAACCGCGACATCCTGGACTTTGCCGCCATCTGGGACATCGCCGTCGGCTTTGGAGTTGCCTTCCTGACTGCCTTGCTGGTGGTCCGCTGGGTGCTGAACTTCATCAGCAAGCACGGCTATGCCCTGTTCGGCTGGTGGCGAATCATTGTGGGTTCCGTCGCCTTGACGGCGCTTTGGCTGGGATATTAGGTCGGTTCGGAAACCATGCTGACCTAATTCGGCACGAAAATGTCAGCTTCGCTGTCGCATCTGGTGAAAAAGCGATAAATAGGTAAGCACTGCTGACTTTTCTTGTTGGTCGATCGGTAGTATCCCGTCGGTCCCGGAAGACATTGCAGGGGACGCAGCCGATGGCCACGCAGAAGATGCTGAAATTCGTCACTGTCGGGAAAGAGATGCCCGAGAAACGTGACGCATCCTCGCGCGCGCAGGATTTCCACGAGATCTACCGGGACTACGCGGATCGCAAGGCCGCCGAGCAGGCCAGCCGCTGCAGCCAGTGCGGCGTGCCCTATTGCCAGTCGCATTGCCCGCTGCACAACAACATCCCCGACTGGCTGAAGCTGACCGCCGAGGGCCGGCTGCAGGAAGCCTACGAGATCAGCCAGGCCACCAACACCTTCCCGGAAATCTGCGGTCGGATCTGCCCGCAGGACCGGCTGTGCGAAGGCAACTGCGTGATCGAGCAGTCGGGGCATGGCACCGTGACCATCGGGTCGGTCGAGAAGTACATCACCGATACCGCCTGGGAGGAGGGCTGGGTCAAGCCGATCCGCCCGCATGCGGAACGCCCCGAAAGCGTCGGCATCATCGGCGCGGGGCCGGGCGGGCTTGCGGCGGCGGACATGCTGCGGCGGCAGGGCGTGCAGGTCACGGTCTATGACCGCTACGACCGCTCGGGCGGGCTGATGACCTATGGCATCCCCGGCTTCAAGCTGGAAAAGGACGTGGTCGAGCGCCGCAACGCCCAGCTGGCGGACGGCGGCGTGAACTTCGTGCTGAACTGCAACGTGGGCGAGGACATCACCTTTGACGCGATCCGCGGCCAGCATGATGCGGTGCTGATCGCGACCGGCGTCTACAAGGCGCGGGACATCGAAGCCCCCGGCGTCGGCGCCCGCGGCATCGTGAAGGCGCTGGACTACCTGACCGTGTCGAACCGGCACGGCTTCGGCGACGATGTGCCCGAGTATGAGAGCGGCGAGTTGAACGCCAGCGGCAAGCGGGTGGTGGTGATCGGCGGCGGCGACACGGCGATGGACTGCGTGCGCACGGCGATCCGGCAAGGTGCTTTGTCGGTCAAGTGCCTGTACCGCCGCGACCGGGCGAACATGCCGGGCTCGCAGCGCGAGGTGCAGAACGCGGAAGAGGAAGGCGTCGAATTCGTCTGGCTTTCCGCGCCGAAGGGCTTCACCGGCGGCACCGAAGTCGACGGCGTCATGGTGCAGAAGATGCGCCTGGGTGCTCCGGACGCGACGGGACGCCAGACGCCAGAGATCATCGAAGGCGCAGACTATGTGGAACCCGCCGACCTGGTGATCCAGGCGCTGGGTTTCGAGCCGGAGGACCTGCCGACGCTCTGGGGCGTGCCCGAGTTGAAGGTGACGCGCTGGGGCACGATCAAGGCGGATTTCCGCACGCACGAGACCAGCCTGCCGGGCGTCTACGCGGCCGGCGACATCGTGCGCGGTGCCTCCCTGGTCGTCTGGGCGATCCGCGACGGGCGCGAGGCGGCCGAGGCGATCCTGGGCTACCTGGCCCAGACCGGGGCCGTGGCGGCAGAGTAGTCTGCACCCGTCTTCCTTGCGGATGCCTTGCGTGCATGCGCGCTCTGGGTGCCAAGAACGTCAAGCGTCAGGACAAGTGACCTGACCCCAATGGTGAAACGGCAATGCGAAAGTTCCTGATCCTTGCCTTCCTGACCGCCCCGGCCGCCCCCGCGCTGGCCGGAACCTGGACTGCACCAGAGGGCTGCGAGGTCTTCATGACCGTGCAGTCCAAGGCCTGCCGGGTGTCGCATTACTACAAATGCAGCGCCGACGCGCCGGGCGACCAGTGGCGGGTGGACCTGGATCAGGAAGGGCCGTTCTTCTTCTCGCGCATCGACCGCGAGGCGCAATGGGTGGAAAGCTTTGACCCTGTCAGGCAGACCCTGGACCCCGCGCCCTCGGACCCCGCCAGCTTTTCCGAGCTGCTGGCCAGCGGCGTGGACACCTGGGATTTCGGCCTGTCAAAGGCGGACGGCACGGGCAGTCGGGCGGCGGGCTATGACCGGTTGACGGGCGCGACCGTGGTCATCGACGGCATCACGCTGCGCGAGACAGAGGTCGAGTTCACCGAATACGACCGCGACGGCACGGTGCTGCGGCAGTCCCGCGGCAACGAATATCTGCACCCCGAGTGGCGGCTGTTCTTCGCCGGTCCCGGCGAGACCGACCTTGGCGACGGCCGGTGGCTGCCGATCGACGGCTCGCCGTTGCAGTTCATCTTTCCGGGTGAGGAGGGGTTTCTTTCTTCTCAGCCGCTGTTCGATTGCGACGCGCTGACGGCCGAACTTCCGCTCTGGAGGGTCGCCCATGAGCCTTGAGCGGGAAGGTGGTTGCCTGTGCGGCGCGGTGCGGTTTCGCGCGCGGCTGACGGGGACGAACTTTGGCATCTGCCATTGCCCGATGTGCCGGAAGTGGACCGGCTCGGCCCTGCTGGGGATCACGGTGCCCGAGGGCAATGTCGAATGGACGGGAGCGGAGCATATCGCGCGCCGCCAGTCCTCGGCCTGGGGCGAGCGCGCCTGGTGCGCCGACTGCGGCTCGGCCATCTGGTTCCGGGTGACGGTGGACGGCCCCTATGCAGGGAACGTGGAGCTGCCGGTGGGTCTGTTCGACGATGCGAACGGGCTGAGCATGACCAACGAGATCTACATCGACCACAAGCCCGACAGCTATGCCTTCGCGGGCGAGGGTCGGAACGTTTTGACGCGAGCGCAGTGCGTGGAGAAATTCCCGCTGCTGGCCAGTGAATAAGGGGCAAGCCATGACCAATTACGATGCCGCCTGGGTGAAGGCCGA
>PNNE01000218.1 GCA_013824055.1 Rhodobacter sp.
TACCGCACCCGCGACCTGACCCGCCTGCTGCCGGGAACCGCGCGCAGCATGCGGCGGATCGAGAAGATCACCGGCCGCAGCGACGACATGATCATCCTGCGCGGCGTGAACGTCTTCCCGACCCAGATCGAAGAGCAGATCCTGAAGTGCAAGGGACTGGCCCCGCACTTCCAGATCGAACTCGCCCGGGAGGGCCGGATGGACAACATGACCGTGCATGTCGAATGCGCCCTCGATCAGGTGGACGCCGACGCCCGCGCCAGGTCGGCCAAAGAGCTGGCGCATCACATCAAGGCGGTCGTTGGCGTCTCTACCCGCATCAATGTGACCGATCCGAATGCGATTGCCCGTTCCGAAGGCAAGGCCAAGCGTGTGGTGGACAATCGACCCAAAGGCTGACCGTCCGGTCAGTGACACAAACATGAGCTTGCATTAGAAAGGGCAGGGATGCCCCTTTCTTCACGGCAGCGACAGGAAACAACATGGCTCGGACACGGGCGGCAGATTTCGAGGAAAAGCAGCGCGTCATTCTGGACCACGCCGCACAGGTCTTTGCCGATCAGGGGATGGAGAAGGCCTCCATGTCGCAGATCGCGACTGTGGCTCAGGTGTCGAAGGCATTGCTCTACCACTACTACCCCAGCAAGGACGCGCTGATCTTCGCGATCATCATGGGCCATCTGGAGGAACTGGACCACGCCATCGAGGCGGCGGATGACCCTTCGCTGCCGCCCGAAAAGCGGCTGCGCAAGCTGGTCGGCGTCGTGCTGGAGGCCTACCGGGGCGCGGACAACCAGCACAAGGTGCAGCTGAACGCGACCTCGGCGCTGTCGGACGAGCAGAAGGCCGAGATCACGGGCGTCGAACGCCGGATCGTGCGGCGCTTCTCGGCTGTGCTGGACCTGGTCAATCCGGGGCTGAACACCAAGGAGCGGCCCTTGCTGATGCCCGTCACCATGTCGCTCTTCGGCATGATGAACTGGGTCTACATGTGGTTCCGCGACGGCGGCCGCATCAGCCGCGAGGATTATGCGGATGTGGCCACGACCCTGATCCTGGAGGGGATCAAGGCCGTCCGCTAAGGCCCGCAAGCACCTTTGGATCGTAGGTCGGGGCGTCCGCGCGGCGGCGGTCCGGTTCGGGCTCTGTCAAAGCCGCGGCCGGGCGCAGCTTTTCCCCGGCCTCCTGCGCCAGCCGCTGATAGATCGCGGTGCCCTGCGATTTCCAGGCGATCTCGTCGTCCGACAGGTCCCGCAGCACCCTGGCCGGGCTGCCCACGGCCAGACTGCGCGGCGGGATCACCGCTCCCGCCTTCACGAAAGCCAGCGCCGCGACGATGCTGTCGGCCCCGACAACCGCTTCGTCCATCACCACGGCGTTCATGCCGACCATCGCGTTCCGCCCGATCCGGCAGCCGTGCAGGACGGCGCCGTGACCGATGTGGCCGGCCGCCTCGATCACCACGTCCTTGCCGGGAAAGGCGTGCACCACGCAGGTTTCCTGCAGGTTGCTGCCCGTCTCCATCACGATTCGCCCGAAGTCCCCGCGCAACACCGCTCCGGGGCCGACGTAACAGGCCGGGCCGATCAGCACGTCGCCGATCACCACGGCCTCGGGGTGGACAAAGGCCCCGGGGTCGATCACCGGGACGATGCCGTCCCAGCTGTAGATGCGGCCCGTCACCCGGCGGCCTCGGCGGCGGCTGGCGGCCAGACCTTGGCCACCATCGTCAGCACGTCATACTGCGCGACCACGGCCCCGGTCTGCTTGGTCACCTGGCAATCCCAGCGCACCTCGCCATGCTCGGCACTGGCGCGGGGGTTGATCTCCTTGGCTGTCAGGCGGACTTGCAGCGTGTCGCCGAAGTAGACCGGCGTCAGGAAGCGCAGGTTGTCCACGCCATAGTTCGCCAGCACCGGGCCGGGGTCGGGGTCCACGAACAGCCCCGCGGCGAAGGAGGCGATCAGGTAGCCATGCGCCACGCGGTCGTCGAAGAACGGGTTGGCCTTCGCCGCAGCTGCGTCCATGTGGGCATAGAAGGTATCGCCGGTGAACCGGGCGAAATGCTCCACGTCCTCTTGCGTCACCTGCCGGGTGGCCGTGACCAGCTGGTCGCCGATCCCGAGCTCGGCCAGGGACTTGCGGAACGGATGCACGCCATGCTGCACCTCAGCGCCTTCGATCCAGCGGCCAGTGACCGCCGACAGAAGTCGCGGGCTACCCTGGACGGCGCTGCGCTGCATGTAGTGCTTCACGCCCCGCATCCCGCCCATCTCCTCGCCCCCGCCCGCACGTCCCGGCCCGCCATGCACCAGCGACGCCAGCGGAGACCCATGCCCGGTGGACGACTTCGCCGTCGCCCGGTTGCCGATCAGCACCCGGCCGTGATGCGGCGCAAGGCCCAGCACCGCGACCTCGGCCACCCGCGGGTCGTCGGTGAAGACCGAGGACACCAGCGACCCCTTGCCTTTGGCGGCAAGCGCCACGGCCTGCTCGATATCTTCATAAGGCATGACGGTGGCAACCGGCCCGAAGGCCTCGACATCATGCACGGCACCTGCCGCAAGGGGCTTGTCGCAATACATCAGCACCGGGTTCAGGAAGGCCCCCGCCTCGGCATCCCCCGAGGCGACCCGCACCACATCCGGGTTCCCCGCCACGATCTCGGCATCCGCCTGCAACTCGCGGATCCGCGCCCGCACCTCGTCGCGCTGGTCAAGGCTGGCAAGCGGACCCATCCGCGTCGCCTCATCCCCCGGCAGACCAAGCGGAGTCTTCTCCAGCCGCTCCGCCAGCGCCGCGATGACCGCCTGCGCCTGGGCGCGTGGCACGACTATCCGGCGGATCGCGGTGCATTTCTGCCCGGCCTTCGCCGTCATCTCGCGCGTGACTTCCTTGACGAACAGATCGAACTCCGCCGTTCCCGGCCCGGCATCGAGGCCAAGGATGGATGCGTTCAGACTGTCCGCCTCCATCGTGAAGCGGGTGGAATTCTCGATCACCGCCTTGTGCGACTTCAGCTTCCGCCCGGTCCAGGCCGAGCCGGTGAAGGTCACCGCGTCCTGCCCGATCACATGGTCCAGCAGGTCGCCCACCGAGCCCGAGATCAGTTGCAGCGCCCCTTCGGGCAGCAGTCCTGTCGCGATGATCCGCCGGACGACCAGCTCGGTCAGGTAGGCGGTCTGGCTGGCAGGTTTCACGATGCAGGGCACGCCCGCGATCAGCGTCGGCGCGATCTTTTCCAGCATCCCCCAGACCGGGAAGTTGAAGGCGTTGATGTGCACTGCCACGCCTTGCAAGGGCGAGAAGATGTGCTGGGCGACAAAACTGCCGTCCTTCGACAGCACCTCGACCTCGCCATCGGTCAGGACGCGGGTGTTCGGCAGCTCGCGCCGCGCCTTGGAGGCGAAGGTCAGCATGGTGCCGATCCCGCCCTCGATGTCGATCCAGCCATCGGACCGGGTCGCGCCGGTGTGCAGGCTTTCGGTGTAGAACTCTTCCTTCACCTCCATCAGCTTCAGGCCAAGCGCCTTCAGCATCCCGGCCCGGTCATGGAACGACATGGCGCGCAGCTTCGGCCCCGCGACCTCGCGCCCGTAGGCCAGGGCCCCGGCGAAGTCGACGCCGGTGGAGTCGATGGTCGCCACGACCTCGCCGGTGGCGGCGTCAAGCAGGGGCTGGCCGTCGCGGGTGCCGGGGGTCCAGCGGCCGGAGACAAAGCTTTCCAACCGGCGCGGAGGGCGGGCCGATGCGGTCATGGGGATCTTCCTTGGTCTAGGCGCGGGGGCCAGGCCCCCGGCAGGTCAGTTCAGGCCGATGGGGCCCAGGGTTTCGGCGACCAGCGCATCCCAGCGGGCGTGCAGGGTCTCGTTCGTGGCATGGCGCAGGCCGAAGCGGGCCTGGGTCTCGTAGCGGGCCGAGTTGGCGACGCCGAAGGTCACGGCCACGCGCGGGCGCCAGTAGGCGACGGCGGCTTTCGCCTCTGCGCGCCCCTCGGCGGTGGCGACCAGCCGGTCCAGCCCCTCGATCCCCAGCGCGGCGTGACGCGCCTCGCGCGGGGCGATCTCGCGGAAGACTTCGGCCAGCGGCGCATAGGAGACGCGGGTCAGCTCGGTCATCTGGACGCCCGTGGCGAGGCCCATCAGCACGTTCATCACCACCGCATCGGCCCAGCCGGTGATCGGGTAGTGAAACACCGACAGGCGCATGTCGCCGCCACTGCGCGTCGAGCCGAAATCGGCGTCCCGCGCCACGCGGGCGGCCCAGTCGTGCTGGCGCTGATAGCGCGCGGTGTCGGTGCCGAAGTCGGCCATCACCGACAGCACACGCTCGGCATGGTCGGCCTTTTCCAGCGTGATCCGGCTGGCGGCGATCCGTTCCTTGATCCCCGGCGCAAAGTTGATCGACCCCGCAAAGCCGGCCGAGGCCGCCAGTTCGCTGTCCACGAAGGACCCCATCAGGCGCAGCAACTCGCCCCGATAGCGCGCCGGCACGTTGCCGGGAGAGGTCAGGACGCCACCCTGGGCCAGGTAGTCTTCGATGTTCATCGTCTCGGTCATGCTGGCCTCACTCATCATACGTCACCACGACCTTGTCGGTCAGCGGGAAGCTCTGGCAGGACAGGACGTAACCGGCCCGCACCTCGTAATCTTCCAGCGCGTGGTTGGTGTGCATCTCGACCTCGCCCTCGATCACCTTGCAGCGGCAGGTCGAACAGACGCCCGCCTTGCAGGAATAGGGCGCGTCGAGCGCGGCCCCGATGGCGGCGTCCAGAATGCTTTGGCCCCGGCGCGGCATCTGGAAGCTGCGGGTGGTGCCATCCAACGTCACTGTCGCCGAGGTGGAGTTGCCGGTGTCGAGGTCGGATTTCGAGACCGGCTTCGCCTTGGCACGGCCCGGCTGGCCGCTGGCGAACAGCTCGAACTTGATCTGCGCGTCGGTCAGGCCGTGGTCGCGAAGGCTGGCGGCGATGGCCAGCATCATCGGCTCGGGTCCGCAGATGAAGGCGGTATCGACGGACTTGGGGTCGATCCATCCCGTGAAAAGTGCTTTCATCTTTTCGGCATCGACACGCCCGGTGAACAGGTCAATGTCCTGCGCCTCGGTTTCCAGCACGTGGATCACCGAGAAGCGGCCAAGGTAGGTGTTCTTCAGGTCCTCAAGATCCTCGCGGAACATGATCGAGTTGATCGCGCGATTGGCGTAGACCAGCGTGAAGCGCGAGGCCGGTTCGTCCGCCAGCACGGTCTTGATGATCGACAGGACGGGGGTGATCCCCGACCCGCCCGCAAAGCCCAGGTAGTGCCTTTCCGCCAAGGCATCGACGGGCGTGAAGAACCTGCCCATCGGCGGCATCGCCTCGATCTCGTCCCCCGGAGCAAGGTTTTCGTTCGCCCAGGTGCTGAAGGTGCCACCATCGACCCGCTTGATCCCCACCTGCAGCACGCCCTCGTGCCGGCCGGCGCAGATCGAGTAGGACCGGCGCAGCTCCTCGCCATCGAAGGCGCGGCGGAACGTCAGGTACTGGCCTTGGGTAAAGTCGAACAGCGCGCGGTCCTCGTCGCGCGGAGCAAGGGTCACCACCACGGCGTCGCGGGTTTCGCGGCGGACCTCGGTGACCTTCAGCGGATGAAAGCGAGACATCATGTCCTCCCGGAGAGTCTGAGCATCGGGCGCATCCTCAGATGCACTTGAAATAGTCGAAGGGTTCCAGGCAGTCGGTGCAGCGGTAACTGGCCTTGCAGGGCGTCGAGCCGAACTGGCTGATCTTCTCGGTCTTGGTGGACCCGCAGCGCGGGCAGGCGATTGTCAGGTTCGAGGTCCCGGCCAGGCGGGCCGCCCGACCCGCAAGGCGCCCGTCGGCGGCAGTGCCGTCAATGGGCGGGGCGATGCCGTAGCCGCGCAGCTTCTCGCGGCCCTCGGCCGTGATCCAGTCGGTCGTCCAGGGGGGCGATAGCTGGCGCTGGAGGCGCACCTTCTCGATCCCCTTGGCGCGCAGTGCAGCCTCGATATCCATGTTGATCACGCTGGTCGCCGGGCAGCCCGAATAGGTGGGCGTGACCGTGACGACCAGAGTATCATCCTGCCAGTCCACGTCCCGGATGATCCCCAGATCGGTCAGGCTGATCACCGGAATTTCCGGGTCCGGCACCTGGGCCAGCCAGTGCCGCACCATCTGGATATCGGGACGCACCGCGCTGCTCATCGGCCTACCAGGTGCCGCCGGGATAGGCGCGCTGCAGGAACTGCATGTCGGCCAGGATGAAGCCCAGAGCCTCGGTGTGTCGGCCGGTCTTGCCGCCCTTGTGCTGGAAACTGCCCTCTGGCAGGACCAGAGTTGCCTCGGCCATCACCTCGGCCACGGTGCGGTCCCAGGCGGCCTTCAGGCTTTCCGGCGCAGGCGCGATCCCGGCCTCGGCCATCGCCTGATCCACCGCGTCGCCTTGGAACAACTCTCCGGTGTAGGGCCAGAGCTGGTTCAGCGCCTTCTGCATCCGGGCGCGGCTTTCCTCGGTCCCGTCGCCCAGACGGATCACCAGATCGGCCGAGCGTTCCAGGTGGTAGGCCACTTCCTTCGCCGCCTTGGCCGCGATCTCGGCCACGCGCGCGTCCGAGGACGCCTGCAGCGCCCGCAGCATCTCCATGGCCCAGGCGTCGAACAGGAACTGGCGCATCAGGGTCTGGCCGAAGTCGCCATTGGGGCGCTCTACCAGCAGCACGTTGCGGAACTGCGCCGCATCGCGCAGGTAGGCCAGGTCGTCGGCGGTGCGACCCTTGCCCTCGACCTCACCGGCCAGGCCCAGCCACAGCTGCGTCTGCCCGATCAGGTCCAGCGCGGTATTGGCCAGCGCGATGTCCTCCTCCAGCACGGGGGAATGCCCGCACCATTCCGACACCCGGTGGCCCAGGATCAGGCAGTTGTCACCCATCCGGCACAGCCAGTCGGCGAAGGCATCCGCGGGGGCCACGCCCTTGGCGGCCATCCTGCGGATGCCGGGCGCGCGGGCCAGGTCCGCATCGGCGGTCATCACATCGGTCAGCGAGGGCATCACATGTGCCCCACTTCAGAGGGTATGT
>PNNE01000405.1 GCA_013824055.1 Rhodobacter sp.
AAGTCGACGGGCAATTTCCTGAACGTGGACGCGGGCAATGCCGTGTCCTTCACGCGCTAGGAGGCGGGGATGCTGATTTCCGAGGATCTGGTCGGCTCGCTGAACGAGGCGGCACGGGCGGCGCATGAGGACGAATTTGGCGCGTTGGGGCGGAAGCTTTCGCGCCGGGGCGTGGACATCGAGGCTGTGGTGAAGCGCGCGATGGCCTGGTCAGTCGCGGTTCCGACCTGGGGCGTGGGCACCGGGGGCACCCGGTTCGCGCGGTTTCCGGGGCGGGGCGAACCGCGGGGCATCCACGACAAGCTGGCCGATTGTGGCGTGATCCAGCAGCTGACGCGGGGGACGCGGACGGTCAGCCCGCACATTCCCTGGGACAAGGTCAGCGATTACAACGCGCTGCGGCAAGAGGCGGCGCAGTATGGGCTGGGGTTCGATGCGGTGAACTCCAACACCTTCCAGGACCAGGCGGATCAGGGCTTGTCCTATCGGTATGGCTCTCTGGCGAACGCCCGTTCGGATATCCGCGCGCAAGCCGTGGCGCACAACATCGAGTGCATCGAGATCGGCAAGGCGCTTGGGGCGCCCGCCTTGACGGTCTGGATCGGCGACGGGACGAACTTTGCCGGCCAGCAGAGCCTGTCGAAGATGTTCGACACCTACCTTGCCGCGATGGAGGAGGTCTATGCCGCCCTGCCCCCGAACATGGCGATGTTCATCGAACACAAGATGTACGAGCCGGCGTTCTATTCGACGGTGATCTCCGACTGGGGATCATCCCTGATGGCCGCGCAAGCCCTTGGTCCGCAAGCAAAATGCCTGGTGGACCTTGGGCATCACGCTCCGAACGTGAACATCGAGCAGATCGTGGCGCGGCTGGTGCATGCCGGACGGCTGGCGGGGTTCCACTTCAACGATTCGAAATATGGCGATGACGATCTGGACGCGGGCTCGGTCGATCCGTTCCGGCTGTTCCTGGTCTTCAACGAACTGGTCGAGGCAGAGTTGCGCGGCGCCAAGGGGTTCAACCCCAGCTACATGATCGACCAGAGCCACAACGTCACTGACCCGATCGAAAGCCTGATGGCCTCGGCGGTGGAGATCGCACGCGCCTATGTGCAGGCCTCGCTGGTGGACCGCAGGGCGCTGGCCGAGGCGCAAGAGGCGAACGACGTGATGGCCGCGCACCGGACGCTGAAGGCGGGATTCGTGACCGATGTCTCACCGATTCTGGCCGAAGCGCGGATGCGGCAGGGTGGGGCTTGCGATCCCATCACGGTCTATCGTGCCAGCGGCTACCGCGACCGGGTGGCGAAGGAGCGGCCAGAAGTGAAGGGGTCTGCGTCCGGCATCGTCTGAGGTCATGCAGGAGGAGGGGCCGGAGGGGAGGCCGGTCGGATGGCAAAGCACTCGATCATCGACGAAAGCCATGCTTTCTGGAACGAGGTGGTGCATCCGTTCCTGGCCGCGCGGTTTCCGGCCGAGACGGCGCAGATGGCGGCGGGGGTCTTCGGGTATGGCTCCGAGGTCCTGCGGCTGGATGACGACTATTCCACCGACCACCACTTCGGGCTGCGGGTGAATGTGTTGCTGCCCGCGGAGGTGATGGCCTCGCGCGGGGCAAGGATCGAGGACACGCTGGCGGAAGGGCTGCCTGCGTCCTGGCGCGGGCGGGAGTTGCGCGAAGGCTATACGCGGACGAAGGGCGTGGCCCTTGCGTCGTTGCAGCATCACCTGCGGTCCACCATTGGCCTGGAAGCGGCGCCGAACAGTCATTCACAATGGCTGTCCATCCCCGAGGAAGACGTGATGCATGTCGTTGCCGGCGAGGTCTGGCACGACCCCTCGGGCCGGTTCTCGGCGGTGCGGGCGGCTCTGGCTGGTTACTATCCGGAAGAGGTGCGGCTGCGGCGGCTGGCGCATTGGTGCCGGTACTTCAGCGGCATGGGGGTCTATGCGCTGAAGCGGGCGCTTTTGCGTGACAACGAGCTTTACGCCAGCACCACCTTCGCGCGCAGCTTGCGCTGGGGGGTGCAGATGGCGTTCATGCTGGACCGGCAATACTATCCTTACGACAAATGGCTGACTGTCATGTTCCATCGCCTGCCCCGGATGGGCGCGCGTCTGGCGGCGATTGTCGAAGAAGCGCCAAAGCTTACCACACCTTGGGACCGGAAGCTGGACCTGTTGCACCAGATGTCCGACGTGCTGGATCAGACGATGGTCGAGGACGGGCTGATCGCGCCGCATCCGCGTTACAAGGTCTCGGCAACCTCGGGCTACCGGCTGCTGGAATCGGCCTATGCCGAGCTGATCCGCAAGTGCCCGGCGGACATCCGGGGCATCGTCCCGCAGTGGGAGCAGGTGCATTGGGAAGGCTTCCACTCCGAGTTCGTGTCGGGGGTTGGGTTGGAGGACTGGCGGCGGATGCTGCTTCTGGAGGAATATGAATGAACGGTTATGAACGCGTGATGGCGACGATCAATCGCCAGCCGGTCGACCGCACTCCCATCGACTGCTGGCTCTACCAGAAGCAGTTCCTCGAACGGCTGGAGGCCGACTACGGCCCGCGCGAGAAGTTCATCGAGGAGTTCGGGATCGACGTTTTCGCCGGGTTGATGCCCTTCCCGAACCAGCATGGCCGCAAGTTCGACATTCATGAGCTGGCCGATGTGCCGCTGGGGAACCCGGATGATCCGAAGTGGCTGAACTTCACCGACTGGAACCATGATTTCGGCGGCACGAACATCGCCACGGCGGTCCGCGACCACAAGGGCAAGCGCTGCGTGCTGGCGCATTGCTGGGGGATGGTGGAGGGGACATCGAGCTTTCTCGGGATCGAGAATTGCTGGATGAACCTGGGCGGCAACCCGCAGCTGATGGCCAACTTCTTTGACCGCTACGCCGACTGGATGTGCGTCCAGGTCGACCGGATGATCGAGGCCGGTGTGGACATGATGACCCTTTCGGACGACTGGGGGTCGAACGGAACGATGCTGTTTTCGCCAAAGTCCTGGCGGGCACTGATCAAGCCCTATGCGATGCGGGTGGTGCAGCACGCAAGATCCAGGGGGCTGCCGGTGAACTTGCACTCTGACGGCTATATCCTGCAGGTGGTGGATGACATCATCGAGATGGGTTACACCTCATGGCATCCGGTGCAGGAAAGCGCCGGAATCGACCCCCGCGAGGTCAAGGCGAAGTGGGGCGACAAGATCACTATCTACGGGTCGCTGGACGTGATCGACGGGCTGTTGAACACGACGGCGAGGAATTGGACGCGTATATCACCGAGCGCTTCGGCATCTATGCGCCGGGCGGTGGGTTCATCTTCAACGGCGGGCATTTCATCCAGCCGGACATTCCGCCCATGCGCCTGGTGCGGGCGTACCGGCTGGTGAACAAGCTGGCGGCGCAATACGGGACACTTCAGTAATGCCGGCCGATGCCGCCGGGTCAGTGCAAGCTGCTGACGGGGCAGTCTGGGTCGGCCCGGCGCATCCGTTCGACCTGCGCGATTCCTATGTGAACTTTCGTGCGGATATCGATCTGAAGTCTGTGCCATCGAAGGCCGTCTTTCGGCTTGCGGCGGATAGCCGGTACCGGCTTTGGGTCAACGGCGTCTTTGCGGGTCGAGGACCAGAGCGGTCCTGGCCCTCGTCGATGGCGATAGACGAACGTTTGCTTGTCGACTTGCGCCCTGGCGTCAACCGGATCGCGATCCAGGTCTATTGCCCCGGATATTCGCACTTCGCTTACGTCCATCGCGGCGCCTGCGGGCTGATTGGCTGGCTGGAGGCGGATGGGATGGTCATCCTGACCACGGGCCCGCAGTGGAAGACCCGGCGGGATCGGTCGTGGTCGGATCGGGTCAGGCGCGTCTCGATCTATGGGTCGGGGGTCGAGGATCAGGACCTGAGATTTGCCGAGACCTGGCTCGAGGCGGATGTCGCGAGCTGGGAGACGGCGCGGGTGGTGCAGGGGGCGAAGGGGGCGATCTGGCGGGACTTGCGGCCTCGTGTCACAGCGCTTCCGGTGGAAGGCGTCAGGCAGCTTGGCGCGCCGTGGCAGGTGCGGGTTGGCCCGACCACCGCTGCCTCGGACGACCCGCATGCTGATCTGCGAAAAGCCTTTTCAGAGACCAGCGCCGGCTCGGCCCCAGCCCTGCTGCCAAGGGGGACGCAGGCGGTCTGGGTCTTCGACCTTGGCGAAAGCCGCGCCTGTCTGGGCGGTGTGGAGCTGGCGGCTGCGGGTGGCGAACGGCTGCTGATCTCTTATGCCGAGAAGGTGCGGCAGGGTGAGCTGCTTTTGCCAGACCCGGAGACCTTTTGCCGGATGCGCCCGACCGATCGCTTCACGCTTCGCCCCGGGCGACAGGTGGTGGAGGGGTTCACGCCTCGTGGTGCGCGATATCTGGTCTTTGCGCTGGAGGGAGCCGGGGTTTCGCCGGATCCGAAGTTTCATGTTCGCCTGCCGGTGACGCCGGTGGAGGAGCGGCCCCTGCCCCGGCTGGACCCCGTGTTACAGGGCGTGGCCGCGATGTGCCGCCGCACGGCGCTGGCCTGTCTTCAGGACGGCTTCGTGGATGGGGTGTGGCGGGAGAGCAGCCTTTGGCTGGGCGACGCGGTGGCGCAGGATTGGGCGCTGCGGGCGATTTCGGATGACCCCAGGCCGCTGCTGTTCGCCATCGACATGGCGGCGGAAGGTGCGGATGCGGAGGGGCTGTTGCCATCCGTGCTGCCGGGGGAAGTGCCGGCCTATGCGGTGACGGACTACAATTTCAGTTGGGTAGAGTTGCTGGCCGGATGCACGACGCATCCCGGTGTGGCTGCGCCAGAGGCGGTCTGGCAGCGCCACTGGTTCACGCTGACCCGGATGCTGGAGCGGATGGCTCTGGCCTGCGGGCCGGACGGGTTGCTGCGCAATCCGGCAGGGCGGCGGCTGTTCCTGGACTGGTCGCCGATGAGCCGGGCAGAGCCGAACCTGACGCTGAACCTGCGGTATCTGCATGCGCTGCGGCTGGCGGCCGGGATGGCCGAGCGGGTGGGACGGACGGCGGACTGGGCGGCTGAAGCCAGTCGGTTGACGCGGGCGCTTCGGGGGCATCGGGGTCCTGACGGCTGGCGCGAAAGCCCAGGGGGAGAGGCGGCAAGCCAGTTGGCCCTGGCGCTGCTGATCCTGACCGGGGTGGTCGACCCGGCGGAAGCAGCGGCTTTGGCCGACCGGATTGTCGCCCGTTCACTGGACCTGCGGGACGAGCCGCTGGCGGGTCAGCCTGCGCTTGCCAGTCCCTTCATGCACCACTATCTTTTCCTGTCACTTCAAAGCCTTGGCCGCCGTTCTGACATCCGCGCCATCATCGCCGCCCGCTGGGGCCGCTGGGTGTGCGACGGCCGACCGACCACGCCGGAGAACTGGTCCATCGACTTTCCCGACGGGTCGGCTTGCCACGGGTTTTCTGCGCATCCGCTGGGCTGGCTTTAGAAGTCCAGGTGTTCCACCGACAGGGCATTCTGCTGGATGAACTCGCGCCGGGGTTCGACGACGTCGCCCATCAGCTTGGAGAAGATGTCGTCCGCGTCGGCAAGGTCGTCGACCTTGACCTGGAGGAGGGTCCGCGCCTCGGGGTCAAGCGTGGTCTCCCACAGCTGGCTTGGGTTCATCTCTCCCAGACCCTTGTAGCGCTGCAGGGTCAGGCCCTTCTCGCCCTCGGCCAGGATGGATTTCAGAAGGTCGATCGGGCCGTGAATTGCCTGCTCGCGGTCCTTGCGGACAAGGCGGGCGGGGTCGCGGTAGATGTCGCGGGTCTGCCCGGCCACCTGGGACAGACGCCGCGCCTCGCCCGAGCGGAGGACGGCGCCGTCCAGCGTCCGCAGCTCTTCGACACCGCGCAGGATGCGGGACAGGCGAATGCCGTGGTCCTGGGTGATGCGGCCGGACCAGCCACGCTCGAACTCTTGCGCGATCATGTTCAGGCGGCGGGCGACGATGTCGGCGACGGCCTGAAGGTCGGCGTCGGCCTTGCCCGGATCAAAGGCCCCGGCCAGTGCCGCCTGCTCCAGGATCGGGCGGGGGTAGTGCGTCGGGAAGGCATCCAGGACGCGGCGGAACTGGCGCGCGCCTTCGACCACGCGGGCCAGGTCGTTGCCGGCGATTTCCTGGCCGTCGGTCAGGCGCAGGACGGCACCATCGGTGCCCATGTCGATCAGGTAATCCTCCAGCGCTGCCTGGTCCTTGAGATAGACCTCGGACTTGCCGCGCGCGACCTTGTACAGCGGCGGCTGGGCGATATAGAGATAGCCGCCCTCGATCAGCTGGGGCATCTGGCGGAAGAAGAAGGTCAGCAGCAGCGTGCGGATATGCGCGCCATCGACGTCGGCATCGGTCATGATGATGACCTTGTGATAGCGCAGCTTCTTGATGTCGAATTCGTCGCGACCGATGCCGGTGCCAAGTGCGGTGATCAGGGTCCCGATCTCCTGGCTGCCAAGCATCCGGTCAAAGCGGGCGCGTTCCACGTTCAGGATCTTGCCACGCAGGGGCAGGACGGCCTGGTTGGACCGGCTGCGGCCTTGCTTGGCGGAACCGCCGGCGCTGTCCCCCTCGACCAGGAACAGCTCGGACTTGGCGGGATCGCGCTCCTGGCAGTCGGCCAGCTTGCCGGGCAGCGACGCCACATCCAGCGCGGTCTTGCGCCGGGTCAGCTCGCGCGCCTTGCGGGCGGCTTCGCGGGCGAGGGCGGCCTCGATGATCTTGCCGACGATGATCTTGGCGGGGCCGGGGTTTTCCTCGAACCATTCGGACAGCTTTTCGTTCACCAGGTTCTCGACCGCAGGCCGCACCTCCGAGGAAACCAGCTTGTCCTTGGTCTGGGACGAGAATTTCGGGTCCGGCACCTTGACCGACAGCACACAGGTCAGGCCTTCCCGCGCGTCGTCGCCGGTGAAATCCACCTTCTCGCGCTTGGCGATGCCCGAGGACTGGGCGTAACCCGTGATCGT
>PNNE01000182.1 GCA_013824055.1 Rhodobacter sp.
AGTGCGGATGGCCCGCTCGGTTTCGTTCATCACGGCGATCTCGCCGAAGCGCACGCCGCGCGACCGGGTGGTGGCAGCCCCGATCACCCGGAACTGGCTTTGCCCGGCCATCGGCCCGACACCGTCCTGCTCGCGCAGGCGGTCCGGCCCGTCAAAGCGCAGGACCAGGCAGGCGATCTTGCTGGTGCCGACGTCCAGAATGGCAATGACGCCGCGCTGCATGGCAGCCTTGCGCATGTTCCGCATGGCGCGCTGGGAAGTATAGAGATCGGTCACAGTTCGTTCTCCACGGTTTCTAGGCCCTGCGCGCGACGGATTTCGGCATGGGCATTGGGGGTAAGGCGAAGGGTGGGGCGGTGGTCTGACCGCAGATCGACGGTCAGGATGTCTCGGTTCATCAGATCCTGAGCATGGTCCAGCGCCAGCAGGCGCTCAAGCGCCTGGACCGGGTTCTGCTCGGGCAGAAGGATGCGCTGGTTGCGGTCAAGCACCAGGTCCCAGCGCCGCTCGCCCATGCGGACCAGTCCGCGCAGGCGCGGGGTCAGCGGGCCGGCGGCGGCGATCAGGTCCAGCGCCTCGGGCGTGGCCAGGTCGGCCCCGTCTCCGGCGATCAGCGGCAGGTCGGCCCGGTCGGCGCGCGACAAGAGCCCCGCGACACGGTGGCCGCTTTCGTCGACCAGGGTCAGGCCAGTCTCGGTGCGCCAGACGGCCACGGGCACGCGTTCGGTGATCAGCACCTGCAGCACCCCGCCCGAACGGACCCGCAGATCGGCCCTCTGCACCGCATCCAGCGTCTCGATCCGGTCACGTGCGGCGTCCAGGTCGATGTCGAAGGACGACATCGGCAAGGGCAGCGCCAGCCGCACGCGCACTGCCTCGGCCAGATCGTCCGAGGCGCCCTCGACGCGGGCAAGGCTGACCCGGAACTCGGGCCGGGCCTCGAACTCTTCGCGCAGATGCGTCAGCTGGCCGATCAAGGCCTGCCGGTTCGGCTCATTGCCAAGCCACAGCGCGCCCGCGCCCAGCAGGATCAGGGTCGGCAGGCCCTTCCAGACGAAGCTGCGCACATAGGGCGTCAGCATCCAGCGCTGGACGCGGTAGGCCCATTTCGACGGAGCGGGGTCCTTGCGGACGCGCGGCCCAGGGCGGCGGGCGATCAGCGATTGCATGATGCGTCCCTTACCATCCAGTCGCAGAATTCGGCGAATCCGATCCCCTGATGCGCCGCCTGCTCGGGGGCAAGCGAGGTCGGCGTCATCCCCGGCTGGGTGTTGGTCTCCAGCAGGATCAGCCCCGCCAGCCCGCGCGCCTCATCCCAGCGGAAATCGGTCCGGCTGACGCCGCGGCACCCCAGCGCCCGGTGCGCCCGCAGCGCGTAGTCCAGACAGGCCGCCTCGATCTCGACCGGCAGCTGCGCCGGGCACTCGTGCCGACTGCCGCCCGGCTTGTATTTCGCGTCATAGTCGTACCAGCCGTCGGTGATGATGTCCGTCACCCCCAGCGCCCGGTCGCCCATCACCGTCGTCGTCAGCTCGCGTCCCGGCACATAGGCCTCGACCATCACCACGTCCGGCATCGAGGCCGCCAGCCGCGGCGCGTTCGACCCCACACGCACGATGTAGACGCCGACCGACGACCCTTCGTTGTAGGGCTTCACCACATAGGGCGCGGGCAACACGTGCCCCGCCTCGACCGCTTCCCGCGGCGCCAGAACGCTGTCCACCACCGGAAGGCCCGCAGCGCGGTAAACCTCCTTGGTCTTGACCTTGTCCATCGCCAGGGCCGAGGCCAGCACCCCGGAATGCGTATAGGGGATGCCCAGCCATTCCAGGATGCCCTGGACACAGCCATCCTCGCCCCAGCGACCGTGCAAGGCGTTGAAGCAGACATCGGGGCGCAGGTCAGCCAGGCGCGCAGGCAGATCGGGGCCGCAATCGACCTCGGTCACCTGGTAACCAGCCTCCCGCAGGGCCTTGGCACATTCGTGCCCAGAGACAAGCGACACTTCCCGTTCAGCGGAAAGCCCACCCATCAGTACCGCCACTTCGGGGGCCATCCTGCTCGATGCGCCCGCCATACACTGCCTCATCCGGGTCTTGTGCGACCCGTGATATTTGTTAGTCCTGCGAGGTTTCTCCGACCCGCATGATTTCCCACTCTAACGTGATACCGCTTGATTGGAAAACCTTTTTTCGCACCTCTTCGCCCAGATTTTCCAGATCGGCGGCGGTTGCCCGGTTGGCGTTGATCAGGAAGTTGGAATGCATGGTGGACATCTGCGCCCCGCCCAGCCTTGCGCCCCGCATCCCGGCGTCGTCGATCACCTTCCAGGCCTTCAGCTCATGGCTGTCATCCGCCCGGCCCGTCGAACTGAACCCCGCCGGATTGCGGAACGTCGATCCAGCGCTGCGGTCTTTCGTGGGCTGGCTGGCATCGCGCCTGGCGATCTGGTCGACCATCCGCGCCTCCAGCGTGGCAGGATCCCCCCTGCCCGCCCGGAACGTCGCCGACACGATGACCGAGCCCTCGGGCAGATCGCTTTGCCGATAGCGCAGGTTCAGCGCAGAGGCGGGCAGTGTCTCGACCCGCCCGTCGCGCGTGACAACCCGCACTTCCTCCAGCACATCGGCCACGTAGGATCCGTAGCAGCCGGCATTCATCCGCACCGCGCCGCCGATGCTGCCCGGAATGGTGCGCAGGAAGGTCAGGTCCAGCCCGGCCTCTGCCGCCCGCCGGGCCACATGCGCATCCAGCGCCGCCGCCCCGGCGGTCACCCGGTCGCCCGCGATGGAAATCCCGTTGAACCCGCGCCCCAGCCGGATCACCACCGCCCGGATGCCGCCATCGCGCACGATCAGGTTCGACCCCACGCCGATCGGAAAGACCGGAACCAAAGGATCAAGGGCCGCCAGAAAGGCCGCCAGGTCCGCCTCGTCGGCGGGCTGGTACAGCCAATCCGCAGGCCCGCCCACGCGCAGCCAGGTCAGGTCGGCCAAGGGGCGGTTCGGCGTCAGCACGCCACGGGTCTCGGGAAGTCTGGTCTCGGGACGTCTGGTCATGGGCCGGTTCTGCGGCGCTTTGGCCCGCGTTGCAAGACCCGTCAGCCCCGCTTCAGCCGCGCCACGGCAATGCCCGCGACCGCGCCCAGCAGCACCGGGGCCGCCAGGACCAGCGCGGACCAGCCCAATTCGAAGCCCGTGCTCGTCCGCTCTTGCCACTGCATCGCCAGCATCGCCGCCAGCGCCAGGACCGGCAGGGCCAGCGCCTGCCCCCAGCCATAGCGGCGCGTCACGACGTAGGACAGGACCGCGACGAACAGCACCGTCCCGCCACCGATTGCCCAGAAGACCGCGCTCATCGCCTAGCCCATCTGTCGGCGCAGCCAGCGCCAGAAGAAGACCACCGGCCAGCGCAGGACCGAGGCTCCGGCAGCCAGCAGCACCAGCCCGACGATCGGCCCCGCCACCCAGGTCACCCAGCCCAGAAGCGGCACGCCAAGGGCGATCAGCACATAGGCCACCCGCCAGTGCCTGTCCTTCGAGGGGAACATCGCGATCACATTGGCCAGGACCAGCCACAAGAGGCTCAGGACCAGCGGCCAGTAGTCGGGGTCCGCGCCAAGGTTGCCGATCATGCGCACTCTCCCATCAGGTCGGCGGACGGGGCCGTGGCATGGCCGACCACCGGGTCCAGCGGGGCAAGGATGCCCGCACCGACCATCACGCCGACGCCGCAGGCCGTCAGCCGTCCGGGTCCGAGGCACCGTTGCGCGGCCTCAGCCATCTGCGCCAGCCAGGGTTTGCGCCAGGGTGTCACTTCTCCAGTTCCTTTGGCAGGGGCGCCGGTTTGCCAAGCGCACGGCGGGCAAAGTAGATCAACGGGTTGCGGAACATCGAGGCGAAGCCGATGATCCCCGCCACTGCCCAGCCCCAGCCGTGGAACCAGGCGATCCAGGTCAGCAGAAAAGGCGCGATGATCAGCAGGATCAGCCCCGGCACCATCTGCCGCCGCATCGGCAGCATGGCGACGACAGCGGCCAGCACGATCCAGAGGCATCCGAAGAACAGGGGCGTGACGAATCCCCAGATCATGCAGGGATGCCCCGAGGCGCGCGCCGGGTCATGCGGCCTTGCCGATCAGTTTGGCGGGCAGCGCGTTGGCCCAGGTGCTGATGGTGCCGGCGCCCAGACAGACCACCATGTCACCGGGCCGCGCCTGTTCCTTCACCAGCCGGGCAAGTTCGCCCTCGTCCTGCAAGGCGCGGGCGTGCCGGTGTCCGTGGGCGATCAGCCCCGCCACCAGATCGTCGCGGCTGGCCCCAGGGATCGGCTCCTCGCCCGCCGAATAGACCTCGGCGATGGCGACGACATCGGCCTCGTTGAAACAGGTGCAGAACTCTTCGAACAGGCTGGAAAGCCGCGTGTACCTGTGCGGCTGGTGGACGGCGATGATCCGGCCTTTCGTTGCCTGCCGCGCCGCCTTCAGCACCGCCGCGATCTCGACCGGGTGGTGGCCGTAATCGTCGATGATGGTGACGCCGCCCACCTCGGCCACCTTGGTAAAGCGGCGGTTCACCCCGGCAAACCCGGCCAGCGCCTCGCGGATCTCGTCGCGCTTCATCCCCAGGTGCCGTGCCACCGCCACCGCCGACAGGGCGTTGGACACGTTGTGATCGCCCGGCATCGGCAGAGTGCAGCCCTCGATCAGCTGTCCTTCGGCCTGCAACGCGATGTCGAAATGCGCCACGCCGTTGACGTAGGTCAGGTTCTGCGCCCGCACGTCGGCCTGCGCGTTGAAGCCGAATGTCACCACCCGGCGATCCGCAACCCGGCCGACCAGCGCCTGCACCTCGGGATGATCGGTGCAGCACACCGCCAACCCGTAGAACGGGATGTTCGACACGAAATCCAGGAACCCCTTCCGCAGCGCGTCGAAGGTGTGCCAGTGCTCCATGTGTTCCGGGTCGATGTTGGTCACGATGGCGATGGTCGCGGGCAGCCGGTTGAAACTGCCGTCGCTTTCGTCCGCCTCGACCACCATCCACTCCCCGGCGCCGGCCCGCGCGTTCGAGCCATAGGCGTGGATCACGCCGCCGTTGATCACCGTCGGATCAAACCCGCCCTTGTCCAGAAGCGTGGCCACCATCGTCGTCGTCGTCGTCTTGCCATGCGTCCCGGCGACGGCGATGTTCGACCGCAGCCGCATCAGTTCCGCCAGCATCTCGGCGCGGCGCACCACCGGCAGCTTGCGGCGACGCGCTTCCTCCAGTTCGGGGTTGCCCTTCTTGATCGCGGACGAGATCACCACGACCGAGACCCCGTCGCCGATGTTCTCGGCCCGCTGCCCCTCGAAGAACCGCGCGCCCAGGGTGACCAGCCGGTCGGTGATCCTCGACGCCTTCGCGTCCGACCCCTGCACCGCATAGCCCAGCGTCATCAGGACCTCGGCGATGCCCGACATCCCGATCCCGCCGATCCCCACGAAATGGATCGGCCCCAGTTCCAGCGGAAGCTTGGTTGCTGCGTTCATTGCGTTTCTCCGCCCAGTTCCTCGACCAGCGCCACCAGCCGCGCCGTCGCATCCGGCTTGCCTTCGCCCAGCGCCGCGCGCGCCATGCCTTCGGCCTTGTGGGGGTCTTCCAGGATCGAGGCGATGTGGCCCGCAAGCGCGCCCGCGTCAAGCGCCTTCTCCTGCACCACCACCGCTGCCCCGGCGGCAGCCAGGCCCGTCGCATTCGCCGTCTGGTGGTCCCCGGTCGCCGCCGCGAAGGGGATCAGGATCGCCGGTCGGCCGATCACGCTGATATCCGCCACGGACGAGGCCCCCGACCGGCTGATCACCAGCTGCGCCTCGGAAAGCCTGCGCGGGATATCCGCGAAGAACGGCGCGATCTCGGCCCGGACGCCTGCCGCCTCATAGGCCGCCGCAGCCCGCGAGGCGTCTTCGTCCCGCGCCTGATGCGCCACCCGCAGGTTCGACCGCAACCCCTCGGGCAGCAGCGCCACCGCGGCGGGCACCACGTCCGACAGGATCCGCGCGCCCTGGCTGCCGCCGATCACCACCAGCGCCATCGGATACTCGCCCGGAGGGATATAGGGCGCCGAGGCCCGGTCCAGCACCGCCTGGCGCACCGGGTTGCCCGTTGGCTCTCCGGTCACTCCCACGGGCAGGGCCGCCGGCCAGGTCCCGCAGGCCACCTTGTCGACCCGGCGCGCAAAGGCCTGGTTCACCCGGCCCAGCACCCCGTTCTGTTCATGGATCATCCGCGGACGCCGCAGGACCCAGGCCGCCGCCAAGGCCGGGATCGACGGGTAGCCGCCGAACCCCACCACCACGGCAGGCCGGTCGCGCAGCTGGGACACCAGCGCGCCCAGGATCCCGCCCAGAATCCGGAACGGCACCAGCAGCTTCGCCGCCGCGCCGGCCCGCGCAAAGGTCGCCGAGGCCACCGTCTCGATCGTCACCGCCGCAGGAAACCCGCCCGCATAGCGCGCGCCCCGGTCGTCGGTGGACAGCTTCACCCGCCAGCCCCGCGCCAGCATCGCCTCGGCCAGGGCCTGGGCCGGGAACATGTGCCCGCCCGTGCCCCCCGCGGCGATCAGCAGCAGCTTCGGCATCAGCCAGCCCTCTTGGCGGGGGCGCCATGCGCCTGCCTTGCCCCACCGTGGGGGAAGGATGGGGTGGGGGGGCACGGTGTCAGACCGGAGGCGATCATGACCGCCCCCGCCGGAAGAGGTCGCTGATCTGTCCGCGCGGCCGCTCCCGCGTCAGCGCCAGCAGCATCCCCAGCGTGATCCCGGCGGCAATGACCGACGAACCGCCATAGCTGACGAACGGCAATGTCATCCCCTTGGCGGGCAGCAGGCGAACCGCCACGCCCATGTTGATCATCGCCTGCACCCCGAAGATGCAGACCAGACCGGTGCCCGCCAGCCGCGCGAAGGGGTCGCGCTCGGGCAGCAGCCGCCACAGCGAGCGCACCACG
>PNNE01000388.1 GCA_013824055.1 Rhodobacter sp.
GACTCCTAGCACCAATCGGCGCGTTGGCAAGTCAACTCTGGCAGGTGGGGCACCAGAAGGACGACCGGCCGGACTGCACGGTGCGCATGATCGTGCCGGGACAGCCGGGGGTCTCGCAAGGGTCGCCTGCGCGGTCATAGACCTGGAAATGCTTGGAAAAGTAGCCAAGTTCGCCATTGGCCTGCCGGAAGTCGCGCAGGCTGGACCCGCCCGCGTCGATGGCTTCGGCCAGCACCTCGCGGATGATCGGGACCAGGGCATGGACCTGGGGTTTCCCAAGGTCGCCGGCCAGACGCAGCGGGCTGACATGCGCGCGGAACAGGGTTTCGGCGACGTAGATGTTGCCCAGTCCCGCCACGATCCGCTGGTCCAGAAGTGCGGCCTTGATCGGCGTTCTTCGCCCGGACAGCCGGGCCGCCAGGTAGGGTTCGTTGAAGTCGTTGCCAAAGGGCTCGGGTCCCAGATCCTTCAGCAGCATGTGGTCCTGGGCGCGGTCCGTGGGCATCAGGTCCATCGCGCCAAACCGGCGGGCGTCGTTGAAGGTGATCCGCGCGCCGTTTTCCATGTGCAGCACCACGTGGTCATGCTTCTGCGGCGCCGGGTGGTCGTGGTGGAAGGTCCCCAGCCGGGTGCCGGAAATCAGCATCCGCCCCGACATGCCCAGATGCACCAGCAAGGTCTCGCCGCTGGAAAGGTCGGCGAGGATATACTTCGACCGCCGCCGCAGCGCCGTCACCCGCTTGCCGGTCAGCCGGTCGGCCATCCGTTCGGGCAAGGGCCAGCGCAGGTCGGGGCGGTTGACCTCGGCCTGCGCGATCACGGCACCTTCCATGACCGGCAGCAGGCCGCGGCGGACGGTTTCGACTTCGGGAAGTTCGGGCATCATCGCCTCATGGACAGTTCGGCGCATTGCGGGCGCGGGGTGGCGGACTATAAGGAGGGGGCAAAGCTAAGGATCGCAAGGCGGATGATCGAAGAAAAGACGACCCATTTCGGGTTCCAGGATGTCCCCGAGGCCGAGAAGGCCGGGCTGGTGCATGGGGTCTTCAGCCGTGTGGCCTCGAAATACGACATCATGAACGACGTGATGTCGGTGGGCATCCACCGGCTGTGGAAGGACGCGATGATGGACTGGCTGGCCCCGCGGCCGGGCCAGCGGCTACTGGACGTGGCGGGCGGGACCGGCGACGTGGCCTTCCGCTTCCTCAGGCGTGCGCCAGGCGCTTCGGCGGTCGTCTGCGACATGACCGAGCCCATGCTGGTCGAAGGCCGCAAGCGCGCCGAGGCCGAGCGGCTGCATGACCACCTGGACTGGGTCGTCGGCGATGCGATGGCGCTGCCGTTCCCCGACAACAGCTTTGACGTCTACACCATCTCTTTCGGCATCCGGAACGTCACCCACATCGACAAGGCCCTGTCCGAGGCTTACCGCGTGCTGAAACCCGGCGGGCGGCTCATGGTGCTGGAGTTCAGCCAGATCCCGAACGACCTGCTGCAAAAGGCCTATGACCTCTATTCCTACAACGTGATCCCGGTGATGGGGCAGATCATTGCCGGCGACCGTCCGTCCTATCAATACCTTGTGGAATCGATCCGCAAGTTCCCCGATCAGGAGACTTTCGCCGCGATGATCCGCGCCGCCGGGTTCGGGATGGTCAAGTATCGCAACCTTTCGCTCGGCATCGCCGCGCTGCATTCCGGCTGGAAGTTGTGAAGGGCCCGCACAACATCCTCCGCCTGATCCGCACCGGCGCCACGCTGGAGCGGACCGGGGCGATGGACGTGGTGCTGGAGGCGTTCCGCGCTCCCGCGCGCCTCCGCTTTGCCGCGCGGATGCTGGGCTGGCCGTTCAAGTGGCTGGGTCTGAAGGGCGACCCCGAGCTGCCCCCCGCGACCCGCGCCCTGACCGCGCTTGGCCCGGCCTACATCAAGTTCGGCCAGATCCTGTCCACCCGCCCGGACGTGGTGGGCGAAGAGCTTGCCTTGCAGCTGAAGTACCTGCAGGACAAGTTGCCGCCCTTCCCCAGCGAAACCGCGAAGAAGATGATCGAGGCCGAGCTGGAGCTTCCGGTTTCGGCGATGTTCTCCGAATTCTCGGAACCCGTCGCGGCTGCCTCCATCGCCCAGGTCCACCGGGCGCGGCTGGCGGATACCGGCGAGGAAGTCGCGGTCAAGGTCCTGCGCCCCGGCATCGAGCGCGCCTTCCGCAAGGACATCGACGCCTTCTACCTTGCCGCCCGCTGGATCGAGCGTCTGGCACCGTTTTCACGCCGCTTGCGCCCGGTCGAAGTCATCACGCACTTCGAAGGCGTGGTGATGGGCGAGCTGGACCTGCGGCTGGAAAGCTCGTCGGCCGCAGAGTTTGCGGCGAACACCGAAAAGGACGAAGGCTTTCAGGTCCCCAGGCCGCACTGGTTCCTGTCCAGCCGCAACGTGATGACGCTGGGCTGGGCGGAAGGCATCGGGCTGAACGACAATGCTGCCATCGACGCGGCTGGCCATGACCGCACCGTGCTTGGCGCCCGCGTGTTGCAGCTGTTCCTGAACCATGCCCTGCGGGACGGGTTCTTCCACGCCGACATGCACCAGGGCAACCTGAAGATCGCGGCCAACGGCGACATCATCGCCTATGACTTCGGGATCATGGGCCGCATCGACGAATACACCCGCCGCGTCTATGCCGAGATCCTGATGGGCTTCATCCGCAAGGATTATCGCCGCGTCGCCGAGGTGCATTTCGAGGCGGGCTACGTCCCCCCCGACCGCGACATCGACGAGTTCGCCCGCGCGCTGCGGGCCGTGGGAGAGCCGATCTTCGGCATGGACGCCAGCCGCATCTCGATGGCGCGGCTTCTTGCCTATCTTTTCGAGGTGACCGAACGCTTCGGGATGGAGACGCGGACCGAGCTGATCCTGTTGCAGCGCACGATGGTCGTGGTGGAAGGCGTGGCGCGGTCCCTGGACCCGCGCATCAACATCTGGCAGGTCGCCAGCCCCATCGTGGAACGCTACATCCGCGAGAACATCGGGCCAAGGCCGTCCTGCGCGACCTGTTGAAGACCGCGCGCGTGCTGAGCCGCTTTGGCCCGAAACTTCCGGCGCTTGTCGAGGCGCAGCTGATCCGCTCGGGCAACCCGACGACGCCGGTCGTCCGCCCGCGGCGATCCGTGGCGCCGCTGCTCTGGGTCATGGCGGTTGGTCTGGCCTTCGTGGCAGGCATCACGCTGGACGGCTATTTCTGACCGGCGGGCCAGGGCGAAATTCCTTGGAAGGAATTTGCCGGAATTTTCGAAAATTCCGGCGCCTCACGACCGCGGTTCGCGCAGGGCCGTGACCTCGGTGGCCAGCACCTCGATCCCGCCGTGCAGGACCAGCTTGATGCCCGTCGAGCCGCCGTCCCTCGCCTCGATCACGCGGGCGTAATGCTCGACCGGGCGGGCATCTATCAGCCGCTCGTCGTTCATGCTTTCCAGCGTGATCCTGTAGTTCCCCGGTGGCAGGGGCGCACCATCCGCCCCGGCGCCAAGCCAGGTGTAGGGCGCCGTGCTGACCGGGATCTCCTCGCGGGCAACCAGATTGCCCTGGGCGTCCCTGACGGCCAGAACCGCCCGATTCGCGCCAGCCGCCGGGTTTGGCGACAGGGTCACGGGTGAGCCGTCGTAGCGCACCTGCGCTGACGAGCGTGCCTCCTTTCCGATCCAGCTGGCCATCTCTGCCATGCCCAACTGCTGGAACTTGCTCTGCATGTCCGTCAGAAGCTGGTTGGTCCTGACCTGCTGCTCGACCCCCGAGAAGGTGGCCAGTTGCACGGCGTAGTCGGCCGAATCGATCGGCTTCAGCGGGTCCTGGTTCTGCATCTGCACTGTCAGCATCCGCAGGAAGGTGTCAAAGTCCGAAGAAATCCTCGATTTCGGCGCCGATGCCGGGGGTGCGGTCGTGGCGCTGATTACAGAGTTGATGTCCATTCTGGCCTCACAGTCTCAGGTCAAGGGAAGCCCCGGCGGCAAGGCGCGGGGCGGGGGAAGGCGCGGGGGAAGGCGCAGCGGCGGGGTCGGTCTGAGCCGGTCCCGCGGCCCAGTCGGCGGATCGGCCCTGCGAGCCATCGGACCCGTCCGAGCCGGACTGGTCCTGACCAAAGCCGATGTCGGCCCCGGCATAGCCCGCATCGCGCAGGGCTTCGGCCAGTTCCCCGGCATGGCGGCGGAAGAGGTCCAGAGTCTCGGGCCGTTCGAAGGTGATCATCACCACCATGCGGTCGGGATTCGCCGCATCAGGCTCCAGCCGAAGGCGGACGCGGCCCAGTTCATCGGGCGACAGCGCAAGCTCGGTGGCGCCGTCCGCGCTTTGCCTCAGGGCTGCCGTCATCTGGGCCGCCAGGTGCGGCACCGGACCGGAAGGAGTGGTCGGGATCGCCGACGGTCCGGCGGCGGCCCCAGCGGCTGCCATCGGCCCGGTTGCGACGAGGGTCTGAAGCCCCTCGTCCCCCGTCATCCGGTCCGCTTCGACGGCGGCCATCGTCCAGGCTGCCCCCTGGGACCAAAGTGTGACGGCAGAGGCCAAAGCAGGCGCCACGGTTTTCGGCACCCCGCTTGTCGGCGGGGCGGCGGCAGTCAGCATCGCCTCGGGCTCACGCAGGGCGGCCCTCGGCTCATCCGGCGTCGCAAGGCTGGCCTGGTCGCCGACTTGCGCCGGTTGCGGGACGGCGACCGCCCCGACGGTCAGCACGGGCCGCAGGGCGCGCGCCATCTCGCCCGCAGCGGACAAGGGCAGGGCAAGACTGCTGAACATGCTCTCCCACAACCCCGGCCTGGGCTGGCTTTCCTGCGGCGGGCGTTCAGCTTCCGGCAGGGCAGGCGTCGTCACTCTGGCGTCGGTCGAGCCCGGCACGTCTGCACTGCCTCTGCCGTCCGGCGCCCCGCCTTCCCCCTGCATTCGCGTCACCTGTGGCGCGGGAGAGCCCGCATCAACCGGCGCTTCGGACGGAGGGGCTGCCTTTGGCAGGGTCGGCCCCGGTGCCGGCATCTCTGCCCCGCCTTCAGGTGCCAGCGGCAAGGCGGCGCGGTCTCGGGCTTCGTCCCCTGCCGAAGCGGAGCTGTCACCTGATCCGATGCCTCTGGTGTCGCGGGTCCTGCGTGCCCCATCCCGCCAATCCCGGCCTCGCCCCGGCCTTCCGCCCGATCCGGCGCTGCCATCCGCACCGCGTCGGAGACCGTCGAGCCGACCTGCCCTTCCGCATCGCCTGCGGGCCGGGTCGCAGTCCATGCCGCAGCGGCAACCATCGACCGGTTGGCAAGGCCCGCATCCGCTGGCCCGGCGTCCCGAAGCGCGGTCTCAGCCGCCCTGGCGGATCGGGTGCCCGAAGCGATGTCGCCCTGCCCGTCGCCGGGCCTGGGTTCGGCAATCGGGTGGACAGGTGGCGCATCCGGTTTACCGCCTTTCGCGCTCGCCCCCTGCTCTGGCAAGGTCTGGTCCACCCGGTCGGTCGTCTCGGCCCCGGTGCCGGTGGCCGCCGCCAGAGAGGCATCCATCGCGCCGGCGGTCCCCGCTGCGGGGGCCTCGACCGCCGCCGCCGTGGTCGCACCCAAGATCACCGGAGAGACCGGCATCGCCAGCATGACCGGCGGCCCCAAGGGACCCTCTGCAACTGGAAGCTCGACCTCGAACGCGGAGTCGAGTGCCCCTTCCGGCGCAAGCGGAGTCCCGGCCCCGATCTGGGGCAGGGGCGTCTGGTGAGAGGGAAGGACAAGACCTGTTTGCATGGTTCCACGACTTCTGCCGCAACACCCCCGTTATCCCGTCAAGAAGTTACCCATTCTTTACCCCCCTCATGCATCGTTGCGGAAAATCCGACCGATCCAGAGGCCCGCATGGATATCGCACCGATCACGCTTCCCGCTCCGTCGCGCCACGACCAACTTATGGCCAAGGCCGAAGAGCTTGAGGCAACTTTCCTTGCGGAAATGCTGGCCCATTCCGGCCTGGGTGAGATGCAGGGCGCCTTTGGCGGCGGCCAGGGCGAGGCGCAGTTCACCTCGTTCCTGCGGCAGGAACAGGCGAAACTGATCGTCCAGCAGGGCGGCACGGGCCTGGCGGAACTGATCTTCAACTCGATGGTGGAGGCCGAGAATGGCACTGCTTGAAGACCTGCTCGACCAGGCCGCCGAGGCGCTTCTGGCGGGAAACCTGGCAGAGCTGGCCTCCCTCACCCAGCGCCTCGAATCGGCTCCCGTGCCGCAGGACCGCGCTGCGGCCGAACGTCTGCAGGCCAAGGCGCAGCGCAACGCCCGGCTTCTGGAAGCCGCGACCCGCGGCGTCAAGGCCGCCCGCCTGCGCGTGGCCGAGATCACCAAGGGTCCGACGCTGACCACCTACGACGCCCGTGGGCAGAAGGCGCTGTTCGCGCCGCAGGGGCTGGTTCCGGCCAGACGCGTCTAGCTTTCGTCAAATGCCGGGCATTTCCCCGGCGGCGTTTAGGAATTGGTTAGCTGCTTTCACGCTTCACTGTCCTTGCGCCTCATGACGGGGCGGCGCTTCCGGGACCCCCGGCAAGCACGGACAGAATGCCCAGACTGCCACGCCTTGTGGCTTTTCCGGCCGTGAAACCTGCGGCCCCGTGTGAAGGACTGAATAATGTCGTCGATCCTGACCAACAACAGTGCGATGGTTGCCCTGCAGACCATGAAGGGCATCAACGCCAGCCTGAACAAGACCCAGGCGGACATCTCTACCGGCAAGACCATCGCCAGCGCCAAGGACAACGCCGCTGTCTGGGCCATCTCCAAGGTGATGGAATCGGACGTCGAAGGCTTCAAGGGCATCTCGGACAGCCTTTCCGTTGGCAATGCCACGCTGACCGTCGCCCGCAACGCCTCGGAATCGGTCACGAAGCTGCTGACCGAGATGAAAGGCAAGATCGTCTCCGCCCAGGCCGAGAACGTCGACCGC
>PNNE01000059.1 GCA_013824055.1 Rhodobacter sp.
CGGTGGAACTCCAGGTTGGTGCGGACATAGGTGACCGCATCCCCCCGCACCGCCGCCTCGCCGTTCATCAGGTTGATCGCCGTCAGCCGCTCGATCAGCGCAAAGTGGGCGCGGGGCAGCGCGCGGGCGGCCATCTCCGGCTCCAGCAGCGCCCGGATCGCCGCCAGCTCCTCGATCCGCTCCGGGGTCAGTTCCGGCGTCGAGATCCGGCCCGAAGAGGACAGCGTCAGCGCGCCCTCTGCCACCAGCCGCCGCACGGCCTCGCGGGCCGGGGTCATCGACACACCGAAGGTCTTGCCCAGCCCCCGCAGGGTCAGCGACTGGCCGGGGTCCATCTCGCCATGCATGACCTGCTGGCGCAGGGTCCGGTAGACCCTCTCATGAGCCGCAGCATTCGGGTCGGTCGGGCGGGGCGTCAACATGAGGTGCAGGGAAGCACTCCGGCCGCACAGGGGTCAATCCTGAAAGCGCACCCGGTGCAGGGTGTTGCCGTGGGTCTTCAGCCAGGCCCGGTGCTCTTTCCAGTCCGGGCAGATCCCGGTCACGACCTTCCAGTAGGCGGGCGAGTGGTTCAGCTCGACCAGGTGGGCCACCTCATGCGCGGCGACATAGTCCAGCACCGCGGGCGGCGCCATGATCAGCCGCCACGAGTACATCAGCCGCCCGTCGGGGGAACAGGACCCCCAGCGCGACCGGGTGTCCCGGATCGCCAGCGAGGAATAGTGCCGCCCCACCAGCCCCGCATGGCGGCTGGACGCGGTGGCCAGCCGGTCGCGCGCCAGCACCTTCAGCCAGGCGGCAACCCTGGGGCCCATCGTCTCGGGGCTGCCGGGCACCAGCAGAAGCCCACCCTCGGCCCGCACCCCGCGGCCCGAGGCGGGCGTCAGCACCAGCGGGTCCCCTTCGACGCGGATCACCGTGCCAGGGCCGACCGCCTGCAAGCTTGGGCCGGGCATCGCCAAGAGCGTCTGCCGCAACCAGTCCTCGTTGCCCTTCAGGAAGGCCAGCGCCTCGCCCTCGCGCGCGCGCAGTGGCATCGACAGGGTCACCTTCCCATCCAGCCGCGAGACGCGCAGCGAAAAGCGGCGCGCCCGGGCCGAGCGTTTCAGATGCACCTCGACCGGCGGCGAGCCTGGCAGGACCGTCATGCAAATCCCCTTGAAACTTCCAGTGAACATAGCCGCCTCGGCCGGGACACGAAAGGCTTTGACAGTCGCCCCTGCCTGTGGCAAGCGACCATTTTCCCGTTACCCACCACTCAAAGGGATGACCATGCCCAAAGCAGAATGGGGCACGAAGCGTATCTGCCCGACGACTGGCAAACGCTTCTACGACCTGAACAAATCCCCGATCGTCAGCCCCTACACGGGCGAGGTCGTGGACATCGAATCCGTGCGCCGCAAGATGGCCGCCTCGGTCATTTCGCGGGCCGTCCCGGAAAAGGACGACGACGTCCTGGTCGAGGATCTGGAAACCGAAGACGTCCTCCTGGACGGCGCCGTCGCCGATGACGCCGAGCTGGATGATGATCTGCTGGAGGATGATGCGGACGACAACGTCTCGCTGGACGACCTGGCCGACGTGCCGGGCGACGAGGAAGAAGTCTAGTCCAGGCGCCGGTGGACAGGGGCGATTTTCCCTCTTGCACCCCCCGGCGACCTGTCCTAGATACCCCGCATCGCGGCGGAAACGGCGCGGTGCTTCTCTCCGGTGGGGTCATAGCTCAGATGGGAGAGCGCTTGAATGGCATTCAAGAGGTCGGGAGTTCGATCCTCCCTGGCTCCACCAAAGAGAGACTGAAAGCGGGGCGGTTCACACCGCCCCTTTTCATTTTCCGCATCCCCGATCCTGCCCGATGGGTCCGTTGCCTGCACCCTGCGATCACTCTGCCGGCTGCGCCCCGGCCCGTCCGCGCAGCTTGGCGGGGCGGTGTTCGGCAGACCACTCGCGCCGCTTCTGGCGCTGCCAGAACCAGGGCTTGGGGTGGTCGTCCCGGGTGACGAGCATCAGCATCGAGGGGATGATGATCAGCGTCAGCACGGTCGCGAAGGCCAGGCCGTAGACGATGGCCGAGGACAGCGCGATCCACCACTGGGTCGAGGGCGCGCCGATGGTGACCTCGTGGCTGAGCAGTTCCAGGTTCAGACCGAAGGCGATGGGAAGGACCCCCAGGATCGCGGTCAGGGCGGTCAGGACCACCGGGCGGGCACGCTCGCGGCAGGTCTGCAGGATCGCCTCGATCTTGGGGCGGCCTTCGCGGCGCAGGGTGTCGTAGGTGTCGATCAGCACGATGTTGTTGTTCACCACGACTCCGGCCAGCGCGATGATCCCGATCCCGGTCATGACCATCGTGAAGGGCTGGCCCATGATCATCAGGCCCAGAAGCACGCCGATCGTCGACATGACCACGGCGGACAGCACCAGCCCGACCGAAGTGAAGTTGTTGAACTGTGCCAGAAGCACGATGAAGATCAGGAAGATCGCGGCACCAAAGGCCTTGGACAGGAAGGCCGCGGCCTCGGCCTGTTCGGCATCCTCGCCGGCCAGCTTCCAGCGGATGCCGTACTGGTCAAGCTTCGCCTCCTCCAGCGCGGCGGTCACCTGGGCGTAGATCCGGTCGGGCTGCACGCCTTCCCGGATGCCGGCCTGGACCGTGACGGTGCGCGACCCGTCCAGGCGGGTCAGCGTCCCCGTCGTGGGGGCAGCGGTGCGGGTGACGAAGTTCGAGATCGGGACCGACCCCTCGGCCGTCTGGATGCGCAACTGGTCCAGCGCCGAGATCGTGCGCTGGTCGGGCGGCAGGCGCAGGACGATGTCCACCGCGTCATCGGCCCCGGCGGGGCGGTAATCCGACAGCTTGAGGCCCCCCGTCACCAGCTGCACCATCGCCCCCACGGTCGAGGGCGCGATGCCATAGCGTGAGGCGGCGGCACGGTCGACCTGCAGCTCCCAGTCCACGCCGGGCGGCGGCAGGCCGTTCGAGATGTCGATGACATCGGGCACCGTCGCCAGCCGGGCGGCCACCTGTTGCGCCACCTGGTTCAGGTAGCTGGGGTCGTCGGCCGAAAGCTGGATCTGGATCGCCTTGCCGGTGGGCGGGCCCGCCTGCGGGACGGAAACCTGGATGTCCACGCCCGGAATCCCCACCATTGCCTGCCGCAGGTCGGCCAGGATGGCATTGGCGTTCTTTCTCTCGCGCCAGTCGACGAATTCGTACTGGATCACGCCGATCACGTCGGCATCAACCTCTTGCCCCATGCTGCCGCCAGCGCCGGTGCGGGTGTAGACCGTCTCGATCCCCGGCCAGCCCAGGATGCGCGCCTCGGCCTGGGCGACGAGGGCATCCTTTTCGGCGATCGAAAGGTTCCCGCGCGCCTTGACGTACAGCAGGCCGAACTCGGGTTCGACATCGGGGAAGAAGATCACGCCCTTGCCGTACTTGGCATAGACGAAGGGCACCGAGACCAGCAGCCCGACAGCCACGAAAAGCACGATCACCGGATGCCGCACGGCCTTGCCGACCACCCACATATAGGCCCCGTCCTTGTGTTCAGGCGGGTGCTTGAACGGCTTGGCGATCAGCGCGCCCAGGGTCGGCACGAAGATCAGCGCATAGACCAGCGAGGCGGACAGCGTCACGATCAGGGTGATCGGCAGGTATTTCATGAACTCGCCGACGATCCCCGGCCAGAACAAGAGCGGCGAGAAGGCCGCGACCCGGGTCATCGTCGCGGCGACCACCGGGCCGGTCATCTTGTGCGAGGCCATCGCGAAGGCCTCGCGCTTGTCCATGCCTTCGGACATCCGGCGTTCGGCATATTCGGTGACGATGATCGCGTCATCGACCAGCATGCCCACGGCCAGGATCAGGCTGAACAGCACCACGATGTTGACCGTGTAGCCCCAGAGCGACAGCGCCAGCATCCCCATCAGGAAGGACGCCGGGATGGCAAGACCGATCAGGATCGAGGCGCGGACCGACAGCGCGTAGAGGATGACGATGAAGACCAGGATCACCGCGGTCAGCACGGAATTCTGCAGGTCGAACAGCAGTTGCCGGATGTCCCTGGACTTGTCCTGGCTGAAGGTCACTTCCGTGCCTTCCGGCAGCAGGGCCTTGAACTCTTCGGTGACGGCCTTCACCTGGTCGACCGTCTCGATCAGGTTCGCGCCGGTGCGTTTCGACACCTCGATGGCGATGGCCGGCGCACCGTTCAGGCGCGTCACCGTCTCGGGCTCTTTCATCGTGGGGAAGATGTCGGCGATGTCGCGGACCCGGACCGTGGCGGTCCCGGTCGAGACGACGGGCAGGTTCGCCACGTCCTCGATGGTTTCCAGCAGCGAGGGCACCTTGATCGCATAGCGCCCCTCGGCGCCTTCCAGTGACCCGGCGGCGACCAGCTGGTTTCCGGCGGCGAAACCGGCGATCAGGATGTCGGGGCGCAGACCATAGGTCGCGAGCTTCCCGGGGTCGATCACCACCTCGACCAGATCGTCGCGCACGCCCTGCAGCCCGGCGTTCAGGACCGGGGGCAGCTCTTCCAGCCGGTCGCGCAGCTCGCGGCCCGCGCGGGCCAGCACACGTTCCGGCACATCGCCAGAGAGGGTGATGACCAGGATCGGGAACTCGGACAGGTTGACCTCGTTCACCGTCGGCTCGTCGGCGCCATCCGGCAGCTCGGGCCGCGCCATGTCGACCTTGTTGCGCACATCGTCCAGCGCCTTCTTCAGGTCGGCCCCGGCCTGAAACTCGATCAGCACGTTGCCGCCGCCCTGATAGGCAGTCGAGGTCATCTCCTTGATCCCGGTGATCGACTTCAGCGAGGTCTCCATCGGGCGCAAGAGCAGCCGCTCGCTGTCCTCGGGCGAGATGCCGTCGTAGTGCATCGACACGTAGAGGATCGGGATCTGGATGTCCGGCTCGGCCTCTTTCGGGATCGAGACATAGGCCATCGCCCCCGCAAGCATCAGGAACAAAAGGACCGAGATCGTCAGCCGGGCATTGGCAATGGCGGTTTCGACGATCTTCATTGGCCGACCCCCGAGGCCACCTCGACCGTGTCGCCGTCGCGCACCAGGTCCTGTCCGGCGGTGATGATGCGGACGCCCTCGGGCACTCCGGTCACGACCAGGCCGTCGGCGGTGTCGTCGATGATCTGCACGGCGGCAAACCTGGCGACGTTGGCCTTGTCCACGACGCGCAGGCCAAGCTCGCCCTTGTCCGACAGGGTGATGATCGACCGCGGAACGACCACGGCGCGGACCGGCTGGGCGAAAAGCGAAACCTGGGCGGTCATGCCCGAGGGCAGCAGCATCCGCGGGTTCGGCAGGGCGATTTCAACCGGGAAGGTCCGGGTCTGGGCCGAAGCCTCGCGCGCCACCAGCCGAACGGTCCCGTCCATCTCGGTCCCGTTGACCAGCCGCACCTTGGCGGTGGACCCGGCGGCGACGGCGGCAAGGTCGATCTCGCTGACCTCGGCCTTCACCAGGATCGGGTCCAGGGACAGGATCGTGGCGACCGGGGTTCCGGTCTGCACCCATTCGCCCAGTTCGACCGACACGGTATCCACCACCCCCGCAAAGGGGGCCTTCAGTCGCAGACGGTCGGCCGAAGCCTGCGCGCGGGCCAGTTCGGCGGCGGCGGCGTCGCGGGCGGACCGGGCGTTGGTCAGGTTCGACTCCGAGGTGCTGCCGCCTTCGAACAGCTTCTGCGCGACTTCGAGGTCGCGTTCCTTCTGGTCCAGCGCGATGCGGGCGATCTCTTCCTGGGCCACGGCCTCGGGGCCTTCCAGCGTCATGACCTCGGCACCCGCCGCCACCATGCCACCCTTGGTCATCGCCAGCGACGCGATCACCCCGTCGGCCCGCGCCGCCAGTTCCACCCGCTTGTCGGCCTCGGTGATGCCCGACAGCCGGATGGCGCGGGCATGCTGGATGTAGGCGGGCTCGACCGCAGACACGGTGCGCACCAGCGGGGCAGGCTGGGCCGCAGCGACCACATCGGTCGGGGATTCCTTACCCTCGGCGGTCTGCGCACTGCCGACCGAAGAAAACTCTCCGGTCGCGATCCATGCTCCGGCGGCGACCATGACGCAGAAAGCGGCGATACGGTGGAACTTGGGCATGGCGGTGATGATCCGGGCAAGTGGTTGATCGGAAAGGACTTCGACGGGCGCGGGTGGAAAATTTGCCCCACGGCCGGACAGCGCAGGAACGGATTGCGCCGACGTCGCAAGTGATACGCCGCACACAAAACAAGGTCCAGCCCTTGCGTACCGGACGGTTTGTCTTGACTTGCGCCCGGAAACCCCCCACATGCCGCTTGTCCGAAGCCCGTGCCGCGTGAGCACCGAAAGGCCCGGACATTCTGGTTCCCATTAGTCACGCAGGGGCGCCGCTTGCGGCACGGTCACGGGCAAAGGCCCGGGGCGAGGGTCGCAGGCCCTCTGAACGAATGGGATTCCCATGACCACTTTTGCCGACCTCGGCCTTTCGCCGAAAATCCTGAAGGCGCTGGAAAAGACCACGCTCAAGACGCCCACGCCGATCCAGGCGCAGGCCATTCCCCATATCATGGCGGGCCGTGACCTGATGGGCCTGGCCCAGACCGGCACCGGCAAGACCGCCGCTTTCGGCCTGCCGCTTCTGCACCGCCTCTTGGACATCGGCCACCCGCCGGGACCGAAGAACGTGCGCGCGCTGATCCTTGCGCCGACGCGCGAGTTGATCGCGCAGATCAAGGACAACTTCGAGGTCTTCACCAAGGGCACCGCCGTCAAGGTGACGATGGTCGTCGGT
>PNNE01000321.1 GCA_013824055.1 Rhodobacter sp.
CATGGCCTATGAAACGCTGATCGTCGAGGTCGAGGACTATGTTTCGCTGATCCGGCTGAACCGACCCGACGCGATGAACGCCCTGAACTCGACCCTGATGCGCGAGCTTGCGGTGGCCGTGACGGCGGCGGAAGCCAACGAACGGGTCCGCTGCATCGTCATCACCGGGTCCGAAAAGGCCTTCGCCGCCGGGGCGGACGTGCGGGAGATGGCCGAGAAAAGCTTCATCGACGTCTTTTTCGACGACCTCTTCGGCCCCGAAGCGCAGGTCATCGCCCGCGCCAGAAAGCCGATCATCGCCGCCGTCGGGGGCTATTGCCTGGGTGGCGGCTGCGAGCTGGCCATGCTGTGCGACTTCATCATCGCCGCCGACAGCGCCAAGTTCGGCCAGCCCGAGATCAACCTGGGCATCGTCGCCGGCATGGGCGGGACCCAGCGCCTGACCCGCGCCGTCGGCAAGTCGAAGTCGATGGACATGCACCTGACCGGCCGCTTCATGGACGCCGCCGAGGCCGAACGCTGCGGCCTTGTCAGCCGCGTGGTGCCCGCGAAAAGCCTGCTGGAAGAGGCGATGAAGGCCGCGCAGAAGATCGTCGAGAAATCGGCCGTCACCACCCGCGTGGTCAAGGAATGCGTCAACCGCGCGCAGGAAACCACCCTGGCCGAGGGCCTTCTGTTCGAGCGCCGGATGTTTCACGCGATGTTCTCGACCGAGGACCGCAAAGAGGGCATGGCCGCCTTCCTGGAAAAGCGCCAGCCGCAGTTCCGCGACCGCTAGACCGCGACGGGGGCTGCCAAAGCTCGATCGGCGTCCCTTCCGGGTCGTGAATCCGGGCAAAGGTGCCATAGCTGCCGTCACCGTCCCAGTCGGGGCGGGTTTCGACCGCGATCCCCGCCGCGCGCAGCTGTCCGATCAGCCCCGCCAGGTCATCGACCCGCAGGTTCAGCATCCACTGCTTTTCGGCGGCAAAGTAGTCTGTCGTGGCCTTGAAGGGCGAGACGACCGTCGGCCCGGCCTCTTGCATCCAGACGGCCAGGTCGGGCTGGGTGATGCCAAGATGGGTCTGGTACCAGGCGTTCAGCGCCTCGGGGTCGTGCGCCCGGAAGAAGATGCCGCCGATGCCGGTGATCCTGGCCATGCGCGCCTCGCAACTGAAAAGGGCCGCCCCCTGGACGACCCTCTCACACATCACGACAGGCGGAAAGCCTTAGCCGTTGACCACATCCTTCAGCGCCTTGGCGATGGCGAACTTGACCTGCTTGTCGGCGGGCTTGGTCATCGTCTCGCCCGTGGCGGGGTTGCGGACCTGACGCTCGGGGCGGGCCTTGCAGGCCACCTTGCCGAGGCCCGGCAGAGTCACGGTGCCGCCCGAGGCGACTTCGCGCGACACGACCGCAGCGATCGCATCCAGAGCCGCATTCGCGGTCTTCTTGTCGCCGCCCATTTCTTCGGCAAGGGCAGCCACCAGCTGGGTCTTGGTCATCGGTTTGGACATTGGATCATCCTTCGTTGTTATTCGCTTCGTGTCATACGCACGCGTCCACCCGCAAATGGCGGGCGTTCCCCCCGTTCCAGGGTCCCGGCCCAGACACACGGTTTGGGGGCCAAAATCAACCCAAAAACCGCGAAAAGCGCCGGTCTGACGGCATTTTTGCGCGTCAGAGGAAGGCGGTTTCCTCGAAAGACCGCAATTTCCGGCTGTGAAGCCGCTCGATCGGCGTGTCGCGCAGGCGCTCCATCGCGCGGATGCCGATCTGAAGGTGGCGGCTGACCTGCGTCTTGTAGAACTCGGAGGCCATGCCGGGCAGCTTCAGCTCGCCGTGCAAGGGCTTGTCGCTGACGCAAAGCAGCGTGCCGTAGGGCACCCGGAACCGGAACCCGTTGGCGGCGATGGTCGCGCTTTCCATGTCCAGCGCCACGGCGCGGGATTGCGACAGGCGGCGCACCGGGCCGGAATGATCCCGCAGTTCCCAGTTGCGATTGTCGATGGTCGCGACCGTGCCGGTGCGCATGATCCGCTTCAGCTCATAGCCTTCCAGCTGGGTGACCTCGGCCACGGCCTTCTCCAGCGCGATCTGGATTTCCGCCAGCGCGGGGATCGGCACCCAGACCGGCAAGTCGTCGTCCAGCACGTGATCTTCGCGCAGGTAGGCGTGGGCAAGGACGAAGTCACCCATCGACTGGCTGTTGCGCAGCCCCGCGCAGTGCCCGACCATCAGCCAGGCGTGCGGGCGCAGGACGGCGATGTGGTCGGTCGCGGTCTTGGCGTTCGACGGGCCGACCCCGATGTTGACCAGGGTGATCCCGTTCCCGTCGGCCCGCTTCAGGTGATAGGTCGGCATCTGCGGCATCTTGGTGACCGGGTGGATCACCCCGTCGGGCGTCTCGATCACCTGGTTGCCCGTCGCCACGAAAGCGGTGTAGCCGCTGGTTGCGTCGGCAAGGACGGTACGGGCATAGGCCTCGAACTCGTCGACATAGAACTGGTAGTTGGTGAACAGAACGTGGTTCTGGAAATGCATCGGGTCGGTCGCGGTGTAGTGCGACAGACGCGCAAGGCTGTAGTCCACCCGCTGCGCCGTGAACGGGGCAAGGGGCGCAGAGCCGTCGTCGTAGCGGGTCATCACGCCGTTGACGATGTCGTCATTGGTGGTGACCAGGTCCGGCACGTCGAACACATCGCGCAGCGAGAAGTCCATCACCCCTTCCTGCGGGATCGCGACTGCGCTGCCCGAGACGGCGAAGTGGACGGGCATCGGCGTGTCCGACAGGCCTACGTCCACGGAAACCCCGTGGTTGCGGATCAGAAGCTCGATCTGCTGGATCAGGTAGTTGCGGAACAGGTCGGGCCGCGTGATCGTGGTGGCATAGGTGCCGGGGCTGGAGACATGGCCAAAGGCAAGGCGGGTGTCGATCTTGTCGAAGCTGGTCACCGTCAGGCGGATTTCCGGGTAGAAGGCCCGGATGCGGCGACCGGGATGCCCCTTCGACACGGTGCGCAGGAACTGGTCGGACAGGAACTGCGTCGCCTGGGAATACAGCGCCTCCAGCCGGTCAACGGCGTCGCCGGCGCTGGTAAAGCTTTCAGACGCGGGGGCTTCGGGGGAAAGGATGGTGTGGGCGTCGTCCATTGCGGGTCCTGCGATTTGATCCGGCATATAAGCCGAAACCGGGGTGGCTCCGCAAGTGACGCGATTATGACAGGTCAGGCTGCGCGGAACAGCGCGACCAGCGCCTTGTCTCCGGCATGGTCGGCGTCGATCTGCTGCGCGGCAGCACCGTAGACCTCGACTTCGATCAGCTGCAGGTCGCAGATGCGCTGCTGCGCGCCCAGTGCCTGCAGCGTGACGTCGAAGCCCGCCAGGGTCCAGACCCGCCGGTTGACCGACAGCGCGAACTGCGCCTGCGGGCGGACCACGGCCAGAAGGTGCGGCAAGGCCTCGGGCCCCACGTGTCCGGCGGTGAAGGTGCCTGAACTGACGATCCCGCCATACCGGCGCGGCAGGGCCAGGGGCCTGGTGATGTCGGCCTGGAAAAGCCCGTCGTAGATGCGCTTTTCAGCCGCGCGCTCCAGCATCGGGGCGGAAAGATCCACCGCGTCGATGGCGTCCTCGAACCCCATCTGCCGCAGCGCTTGCGCCAGAAGCCCGGTGCCTGCGCCCACGTCCAGGACCGGCCCCTGGCCCTGCGCGCCCAGGAAGGCGGCAGCCACATGCGCGGGCAAGAGATACTGCATCTCGGTCGCGAAGCCCTGGTCGTAGCTGGCCGCCCAGTCGCGGTAATAGGCCAGGCACGCCTCCGGCCCGGTCAGCCCCAACGCGCCCTTCAGACCTGCATCCTGCCGTCGCGCCATCTGTCACCTCCGCATCGCGCCCAGGATGGAATGCGCAAGTCCCTGTCGCAAGCCCTTGCCTCGCCCTACCCGCGCCCCGATAGTCGGCCCCATGTCCACGCTCCTTTCCCTTGGCCACGGCTACTCTGCCCGCGCCCTTGCCCGCCGCCTGGTTGCCCAGGGCTGGCGGGTCATCGGCACCACCCGAAACCCGGCCAAGGCCGACCAGTTCCATGCCGAGGGGGTAGAGCCGCTGATCTGGCCCGGCGACCTGCGACTGGCGCTGGACGAGGCCACGCATATCCTCTGCTCGGCCGCGCCGGATGCGAAGGGCGATCCGTTCCTGCAGGCGGTGCCCGAGATCGCGCAGGCAAGGGCCGGATGGGTCGGCTACCTGTCGACCACCGGCGTCTACGGCGACCATGACGGCGGCTGGGTGGACGAGGCGACGCCCCTGACCCCGCAATCCGACCGGGGTCGGCAAAGGGTTCTGGCCGAGGGGCAGTGGCTTGCCACAGGCCTTCCGGTCCACATCTTCCGGCTGGCGGGAATCTACGGCCCCGGACGCGGCCCGTTCGAAAAGGTGCGCGACGGTACCGCCCGGCGGATCATCAAGCCGGGCCAGGTCTTCAGCCGCATCCATGTGGACGACATCGCCCAGGTGCTGGAAGCCTCGATCCGCCAGCCCAATCCGGGTGCTGCCTACAACGTCTGCGATGACAATCCCTGTCCGCCGCAGGACGTGATTGCGCACGCCGCGCAGCTTCTGGGACTGCCCCAGCCGCCCGCCGTGCCCTTTGAAGTGGTTGCGCCCACGATGACCCCGATGGCGCTGGGCTTCTACAGCGAGTCAAAGAAGGTCCGGAACGACCGGATCAAGGACGAGCTGGGGGTCAAGCTTCTCTACCCCGACTACCCGCAGGGCCTTGCGGCGCTGTTGGCCGGGGGCGACTGAACCGCTCGTCGTCGCCTTCGGCGCTCCTCGCCAAGCGACGAGAAGCCGAAGGCGCACGAGGAGCCGACGTCAGACGTAGCGGTTCCAGAGATTCTCCAGCCGCTCCTGCCGCCCCGACCTGGGCTGCGGTTCCAGGCCTTCGGCGGTGACGCGCGCGGCGGCCTCTTCCAGGCTGCCCTTCAGCATCGCCTGCGCCCTGGGGTCCTTCCAGCCGGCGTAACGGTCCGCCTTCGCGGCCTCCATCTCGCCCGACTCCAGCAGCGCCGCCGCGCATTTCAGCGCGCGGGCGCAGGTGTCCATGCCGCCGACATGGGCCAGGATCAGGTCCTCGGGGTCCAGCGACTGACGACGGATCTTGGCGTCGAAATTGGTGCCGCCGGTGGTGTAGCCGCCCGCCTTCAGGATCTCGTAGAAGGCCACGGCCTTCTCGGCGTGGTTGTTCGGGAACTGGTCGGTGTCCCAGCCGGACTGATAGTCGTTCCGGTTCATGTCGATCGACCCGAAGATGCCCAGCGCGGCGGCAAGGGCGATCTCGTGCTCGAACGAATGGCCTGCAAGGATCGCGTGGCCCTGTTCGATGTTGGTCTTCACTTCCTTTTCCAGACCGAAGTCCTTGAGGAAACCGTAGACCGTCGCGACGTCATAGTCGTACTGGTGCTTCGACGGCTCTTGCGGCTTCGGCTCGATCAGGATCGTGCCCTTGAAGCCGATCTTGTACTTGTAGTCGACGACCTGTTGCAGGAAGCGGCCTGCATGGTCACGCTCGGCCTTGAGGTCGGTGTTGAGCAGGGTCTCATAGCCTTCACGCCCGCCCCAGAGGACGTAGTTCTGCCCGCCAAGGCGGTGCGTCACGTCCATGTTGGCCTTCACCGTCGCCGCGGCATAGGCATAGACATCCGGGTCGGGGTTCGTCGCGGCACCGCTCATCCAGCGGCGGTGGCTGAACAGGTTCGACGTGCCCCACAGCAGCTTGGCCTTGTGCTTGCCCTGCTTCTCGCCGATGTAATCCGCGATCTCGTTCAGGTTCTTCAGGCTTTCCGCGAAGGTGGCACCTTCGGGGCGCATGTCGGCGTCGTGAAAGCAGTAGAACGGGACGTTCAGGATATCGAACATCTCGAAGGCCACGTCGGCCTTGAGCCGGGCAAGGTCCATGGTGTCGCCGAACCAGGGGCGCTCCAGCGTCTGTCCGCCGAACGGGTCGCCACCCGGCCAGGCGAAGCTGTGCCAGTAGGCGACGGCAAAGCGCAGATGGTCCTCCAGCCGCTTGCCCATGACGACTTCGTCAGGGTTGTAGTGGCGGAAGGCGAATTCGTTGGCGGAATTCGGGCCTTCATACTTGATGGCGGGGATACCCTTGAAGAAGTCGGTCATGTCAGATCCTTGATGGCAGATTGGGCGGCGCGGAACCGGGCGGCTCCTGCGTCAAAGGCGTCCTTGAGGGAAGGATCGGGGTCGATGGTTCTGGCGATCTGCGGCAGGGTCGCGACTTCCGCGCCCGCTCCGGTCGCGGCCATCAGGCCCAACCGGGCAGCGCCGAAGGCCCCGCCGAAGTCGCCCGCAACGGGCAGTTGCACCGGGCAATCCAGCGCCGTCGCGATCAGTTTCACCCAGTAGTCCGAGCGGCTGCCGCCCCCCACCGCCAGCAGATGCTCCAGCCTGGTGCCGGTGGCCGCCAGCGCATCGCGGCTGTCGCGGATGGCGTAGGTCACACCCTCCAGCACGGCGCGGGTGGCGGCCTTGCGGTCGGTCGCGTGCTCAAGGCCGGTGAATGCGCCCCGCACGGTGGCCGAGTTCAAGGGCGTCCGCTCGCCGCCCAGATAGGGCAGGAACAGCGTCTTGCCGGGGGCCTGCAGATCGCCAAGTTCCCCGGTCAGCCTTGCCGCATCGGTGCCGATCAGATTGGCATACCAGTTCAGCGCATCGGTGGCGGCCAGGATCACGCCCATCTGGTGCCAGGTGTCGGGCAGCGCGTGGCAGAAGGTATGCACCGCCGTCGCCGGGTCGGGCT
>PNNE01000356.1 GCA_013824055.1 Rhodobacter sp.
CGGCGTCGAAGGTGGAGCCGGTGAAGTCAAAGGGCCTGAGCCGGGTGGAAAGGTTGATCGTGACTTCGGGATGGGATTGGGCAAAGCGGGCCAGGCGCGGGGCCAGCCAGTGCATCCCGAAGGCGGGAAGGATCGCGAGGTTGAGGGAGCCTCCGGTCGGGTTGGCGCGCAGGGTCAGCGAGGCGGAGGCGAGGAGGTGAAGCGCCCGGCGGACCTCGGCCACATAGTCGCTGCCGGCGGGTGTCAGGCGCAGGCGCTGGCGTTCACGGATCAGAAGCGGCACGCCAAGCTGCGCCTCAAGCCCTTGCAGGGCCCGGCTGATGGCGCCCTGGGTAAGGCTCAGCTCCTCGGCGGCGGCAGAGGCGGTGCCAAGGCGAGCGACCGCCTCCAGCGCCAGGAGGGCGGGGATCGGCGGCAGGTAGCGGCGCGGCAGCATTATGAGTTTCCCTCATGAACCCGTGCGGGTCTTTCGATAGCCTGCCCGGCGCTTTTCTGCAATGATGCGCCCGAAGATGGAGGTTCCGATGCCCGATACCCTGCACAGCCGACCGAAGCTGAAACCCAAGGACATGCCCGATCTGGGCCGGTTCGACTGGGAGGACCCGTTCCGTCTGGACGACCAGCTGACCGAAGAGGAGCGGATGCTGCGCGATGCGGCGCGGGACTATGCGCAAGCCAGGTTGCAGCCGCGGGTCATTGCCGCCTACCGCGACGAGACCACCGACCCGTCGATCTTCCGCGAGATGGGCGAGATGGGGCTTCTGGGCGTGACGGTGCCCGAGGAATACGGCGGGCTGGGAGCCTCTTACGTCGCCTATGGCCTGGTCGCGCGCGAGGTGGAGCGGGTCGATTCGGGCTATCGCAGCATGATGTCGGTGCAGTCGAGCCTGGTGATGTATCCGATCTACGCCTACGGGACCGAGCAACAGCGGCAGAAATACCTGCCCAGGCTGGCGTCCGGCGAGTTCATCGGCTGCTTCGGGCTGACCGAACCCGATGCGGGCAGCGACCCGGCGGGGATGAAGACGGTCGCGAGGAAGACGGCGTCGGGCTATGTGCTGAACGGCGCGAAGATGTGGATTTCGAACGCGCCCATCGCGGATGTCTTCGTGGTCTGGGCCAAGTCCGAAGCGCATGGCGGCAAGATCAAGGGCTTTGTGCTGGACAAGGGCATGAAGGGCCTGTCGGCGCCGAAGGTCGGCGGCAAGCTGAGCTTGCGGGCCAGCATCACCGGCGAGATCGTGATGCAGGATGTCGAGGTGGGCGAGGACGCCTTGCTCCCGTTCGTCGAGGGGCTGAAGGGCCCGTTCGGCTGCCTGAACCGGGCGCGCTATGGCATCAGCTGGGGCGTCCTCGGCTCGGCCGAATTCTGCATGCATGCCGCCCGGCAGTATGGGCTGGATCGCAAGCAGTTCGGCAAGCCGATCGCGGGGACGCAGCTGTTCCAGCTGAAGCTGGCCAACATGATGACCGAGATTTCGCTGGGGCTGCAGGCGTCCTTGCGGGTCGGGCGGTTGCTGGACGAGGCCAATGCCGCGCCCGAGATGATCAGCATCGTCAAGCGCAACAACTGCGGCAAGGCGCTGGAAGCGGCCCGCTGGGCGCGCGACATGCATGGCGGCAACGGGATTTCCGAGGATTTCCAGGTGATGCGCCACATGGTCAACCTGGAGACGGTGAACACCTATGAAGGCACGCATGACATCCACGCGCTGATCCTGGGCCGGGCGATCACCGGGGTGCAGGCCTTCTTCTGATCCCGGACCCGTGCTAGGCCTGTCGGCGTGGCACGGGTGGAGAGGTCGGATGCCTCCGGCGGGGATATTTCCGGACAGAAAATGGGGGCCGCAGTGCGGGTGACCGCAGTCCTTTGCGTGAAGAACGAAGGCGCGTTCCTGCTGGAGTGGCTGGCGCATCACCGGGCCTGCGGGGTCTCGGATTTTCTGGTCTTTTCCAACGATTGCGACGATGGCACCGAGGCGATGCTGGACCGGCTGCAGGCCCAGGGCTGGCTGACCCATGTCCGCAATCCGGGTCCGCATGGCGAGGGGCCGCAATGGGCGGCGCTGAAGCAGGCGGACCGGCATCCGCTGGTCACGGGGGCGGATTGGGTGTTGCCGCTGGACATCGACGAATTCGTCAATGTGCATGTCGGCGACCGGACGATCCCTGCCCTGCTGTCGGCCCTGCCCGAGGCGACGGCGATCACGCTGACCTGGCGGCTTTTCGGCAATGCAGGCGTGGTCGAGTACCGGGACGCCCCGGTGACCGAGACCTTCACCCGCGCCGCGCCCGCCATCCTGCACTGGCCGTGGCGAGCCTTGCTGTTCAAGACCCTGGTCCGGAATGACGGCAGCTATGGCAAGCTTGGCGTGCATCGTCCGCGTGCGCCGCTGGCCGGAAGGCTGGCCGCGCAGCGGTGGTTCGATGGCTCGGGCCGGGTGCTGCCGGCGGCGTTTCACCGAGGGCGGATCTTCTCGGATGTCGGGCGGGAGCACCACGCGCTGGTGCAGCTGAACCACTATCCGTTGGGGGCGGTGGAAAGCTTCCTGCTGAAGCGGGACCGCGGTCGGGCGGTCCATGCCGCCAGCGGGCTGGATGCCGGCTACTGGGTCGAGCGCAACTTCGCCGCCGAGGAGGACCGGTCGATCCTGGGCCTGCAAAGCCGCGCCCTGCGCGAGACGCTGCAAGCCGACGCGGTGCTGGGACCGCTGCACCGGGACGCGGTCGCGTGGCGGCACCAGCGGTTTCGCGCGCTGATGCAAGAGGATGCCTGGCGCAGCTTTTACGGCCAGATCCTGATGGCCGGACCGACGCGGGTCCTTGACCGCCAGGCCGCCGAAGCGATCTGGAAGCCGCATCTCGACCGGGGATGACCCTCGCGCGGGAAATCTGGCGATGATGCAGCCCAAGGGTGTCAAACCCGGCAATCGTTGCCATCCGATGCGCGCTATGGCTGTGGTCTTGGCAAATGTTTCCACCGCCGGGCCTTGTCGTGGCCGCATTCTGTCGCCAGACTCTGACACTACAAACCCCTGACCCCATGCAGCACACCGACAGTTTCCCGATGCCCACCGACGTCCAGCCTCCCGACTGGCAGCGCCCCATGCTGGAGATCGCCGAGGGCGATGGCGACTTCCTGCCGCTCGGGGACAGGCATTATGCCTTCTTCGCCGAGGAACGGCCGCAGCTGCTGGTGACTTTCGAGGATGCGGCATCCCTGCGCGACCGCGAGGATCATCTGCCCGAGCATTTCGCCCTGGCGCAGAACCGCGGCTGGTCGATGCTGACCATCCTGGCCGAGGGCGAGACCTGGTGGCGCGACCCGGCGGTGTTTCGCTATTTCGACCGGCTGGCCGACGACGGGTTCCTGGAAGATTTCGACCGCGTGGTCTTTTACGGCGCGGGCGCGGCGGGCTATGCGGCGGCGGCCTATTCGATCACCGCGCCCCAGGCCGAGCTGGTGCTGATCGCCCCGCGCGCGACGCTGGACCCGGCGCTGGCGGGCTGGGACGAGCGCCACCGGATCGCGCGGCGGATCAACTTCCGCGGCCGCTACGGCTATGCGCCGGACATGACGGAAAGCGCGGCAAAGGTCTGGCTGATCCATGATCCGCTGCACCAGCCCGATGCGATGCATGCGGCCCTGTTCCAGCGGCCCTGGGTCCACCCGCTGCATGCGCGCTATACCGGCGAAGGGACCGAGGACACCCTGCGCGAGATGAAGGTGCTGGACCGGATCCTGGAAGCGACGATGGAAGGCAAGATGTCGGCCGAGCGGTTCTCGTGGCTCTGGCGCGGGCGGCGGTCGAACAGCAGCTACCTGCGCGCGGTGCTGGCAGCGGCGCGGCTGTCGGGGCATCCCCGGCGCGAGATCAAGATCTGCCGGTCGGTCACCGCGCGGCTGAACGCCCCGCGCTTTGCCCGGCGGCTGGAAGAGCTGACCGGAGAGGCGGTCTAGCTAGCCCGCGTAAGCCTCGACCATGCGGGTGAGGTGGCCTGTGCGCTCCAGGGTCAGCAGGCGCATGCAGCCGTAGACCAGAAGCGGCTCGGCGCTGCCGCCCCTCATGGCATGACCTTCGGCCGCGCAGGCCTTGTCGCGGAAGGTGATCCAGGCGCGCTGGGCCTGGCGCAGGGCCTTGGCGCCGCCCTGCTCATCGCTGGGCAGGGCGGCGTCCCACTCTTCAAGCAGGGCCATTGCGTCCTGATAGGCGGCGTTCAGGGCGGCATCGGCGGCTTCCCAGTCGGCATGGGCGCAGGCATTCAGGTCGACCTGGGCCATCGCAACGGCGCAATCGACATCCTGCGCGGTGGCGGGCAAGGCAAGGCAGGCAAGCACGACCAGCGGACGGATCATCGGGGACTCCTTGGTTGCGCGGCGCTTCGCGGCGATCCTGTATCGCAATCCTTGCGCAGGAGCGCGCGCGATGCCACTGGAAACGGGGTCGGGTTTGCGTTACCTGCCAGGGCATGCTTCAGATCACGCTTCGCCGCCCCGACGACTGGCACCTGCATCTGCGCGACGGCGCCATGCTGAAGGCCGTGCTGCCCGAAACCGCCCGCCATTTCGCGCGCGCGATCATCATGCCGAACCTGGTGCCGCCGGTGGTGACACTGGACGACGCGATCGCATACCGCGACCGCATCCTGGCCGCCCTGCCCCGGGACATGACGTTCGAACCCCTGATGACGCTGTATCTGACCGAGGGCACCGACCCGGCCGACGTGGAACGCGCGGCGGCCTCGGGGCTGGTCAAGGCAGTGAAGCTGTACCCGGCCGGGGCCACGACGAACTCGCACTCCGGGGTCCGCGACCTGACCAGGGTCATGCCGGTGCTGGAGGTGATGGCGCGAATCGGGCTGCCCTTGTGCACCCACGGCGAAGTGACGGACAGCCACGTGGACATCTTCGACCGCGAGGCGGTGTTCATCGACACGGTCCTTGATCCGCTGCGCCGCCGTCTGCCAGAGCTGCGCATCGTGATGGAGCATATCACGACCGAAGAAGGCGTGGCCTATGCGGCCGAGGGCGACGAGACCCTGGCGGCGACGATCACCACCCATCACCTGATCATCAACCGCAATCACATCCTGGCCGGCGGGATCAGGCCGCACTACTACTGCCTGCCGGTGGCCAAGCGCGAAAAGCACCGACTGGCGCTGCGGGGTGCCGCGACCTCGGGCTCGCCCCGCTATTTCCTGGGCACCGACAGCGCCCCGCATGTGGATGCGCTGAAGGAACATGCCTGCGGCTGCGCGGGCTGTTTCACCGCGACCAACACGATGTCCCTTCTGGCGCATGTCTTCGAGGAAGAGGGCGCGCTGGACCGGCTGGAGGGCTTCACCTCGCTGCATGGTCCCGCCTTCTACCGCTTGCCGGTGAACCAGGGCACCATCACTCTGGAAAAGCGGGCCGAGGTCTGCACCTGGCCCGAAAAGATCGCCGCCGCACCCGGACCCGTCACCGTATTCGACCCCGGCTTCCCCGTGCACTGGCACGTTCTGCCCTGACCCCGCCTCCTCGTCGGACTGCGTCCCTCGTCGGCTGACCCGCGAGGAGAAGCCGCAGGCGCACGACGAGCCCGCCCGAAAGGACCCTGCGCATGATCCCCTCGACCTTCCCGCCCAAGGACGAAATCGCCCGGCTGACCGCCCGTGCGCTGCTGGAAATCAGGGCGGTGCATTTCAACGCCGGAACGCCCTTCACGCTGGCCTCGGGCCTGCCCAGCCCGACCTACATCGACTGCCGCAAGCTGATCAGCTACCCGCGAATCCGGTCCACGCTGATGGATTTCCTGTCGGTCACCGTGATGCGCGAGGCGGGTTTCGAGGCCTTCGACAACATTGCCGGCGGCGAGACGGCGGGCATACCCTTCGCTGCGCTGGTGGCGGAACGTCTTGCCCTGCCAATGACCTACGTGCGGAAAAAGCCCAAGGGCTACGGTCGCAACGCCCGGATCGAGGGTGCCATGACCGAAGGCCAGCGCGTCCTGCTGGTCGAGGATCTGACCACGGACGGCGGCTCGAAACTGTCCTTCGTCGATGCGATCCGCGAGACGGGGGCCACCTGCGGCCACACGGCGGTCATCTTCTCCTACGGCATCTTCCCCGACACCGAGGCGAAGCTGGGCGCGCATGGCGTGCGGCTGCATCACCTGTGCACCTGGTGGGACGTGCTGGCCGAGGCGCGGGCGCAAGGCTCCTTCGATGCGGCCACCCTGGCCGAGGTGGAAAGCTTCCTGACTGCCCCCCGCGCCTGGCAGGACGCCCGCAAGGCCTGATTCCCGCTCCACCCGCTTCGCTGTGCCCGCGCGGCAGGCCCACTACGGCCTGCCCCTGCTCCAAGGATTAGCGAGGCGCTTCATCAACCGGGCAAGATGTGGTAGGCTCATTCTTGTGGATAAGCGGCTTATGCACAGCTTTCCCCCAACCCAATCCACCGCCGGACATGCTAGTCGGTGGGCAGCAAAAAGCAGAAAAGACGGCAGGGGGCAGACATGACCGAAATCACCGCACTCAGGGCGATGGCGCAGGGGGCGTTGGCGCAGGGGGCGATGGCACCGGGCCCGATGGTTCCGGGTGGAGGCCAGTCCGCCTCCGAATCGGAAGTGCTGCCGCACAACATCGAAGCCGAGCAGCAGCTGCTGGGCGCGATCCTGACCAACAACGAGATCTTCGACCGCATCTCGTCGCTGGTGAAGGCCGAGCATTTCTTCGATCCGGTCCACCAGCGCATCTTCGAGGTCGCGGCGGCGCGCATCCTGAAGAACGCCC
>PNNE01000153.1 GCA_013824055.1 Rhodobacter sp.
GCGAACATTCCGTCGGCAAGGTTCCGGTGATCCTGGCCATCGGGATGCAGGAGGTGGCGGCAAGAACTGTTTCAGTGCGGCGCCTGGGCGAGACGCGGACTGAAACGATTTCCCTGGATCAGGCCGTCGAAACCTTCGGGTTCGAGGCGCTGCCACCGGCGGGAAGCTGATCTAAAGACCTGACTTTGCAGTGAAATGCCCCGGTTGACGCCGGGGCATTCTGTTTTCGTCCCTGGTGGCGCGCTTCACGAAACCGTGGGAACCCGCGCCCTCGTGTAATCTCATCCCCATTCCCCCGAACTGTAACTTGCGCCGCACCGAAAGCGGCCGAAGCCACACGTCGACTGCAAAGTTCAACCAACCGAAGGGATACCTCCATGACCTACCAATCCAAATCGCTTGTCATCGCCGGCGCTCTGGCCACCGCCCTGTCCGGCATCGCCGGGATGGCCCATGCCCAGGAAAACGAAAAGTGCTTCGGCGTCGCGCTGGCCGGTCAGAACGACTGCGCGGCGGGCGAAGGCACCACCTGCGCCGGGACCTCGAAGGTCGACTATCAGGGCAACGCCTGGAAGCTGGTCCCGGCTGGCACCTGCGAGACGATGGAACTGCCTGCCGGGATGGAAGGGATGGAGCGCAAGGGCTCGCTGACCGCGCTGGAGCGTGACCTGCCGAAGGCCTGACACCGCTTGCCCCCTGGCCGTTCGGGCCGGGGGGCGTTTTGCCTTGGGGGACCCGAATGCTTGACCAGACCCTGAACGGACTGCCCGCAAAGCCGGGCGTGGGCTACAAGCCGCAGCATTTTGCCGCGATCATGGCCGATCCCGGCCCGGTCGGCTGGCTGGAAGTGCATGCCGAGAACTACATGGGCGCAGGGGGCCGCCCCCTGGCGCAACTGCGGCATCTGGCCGAACGCTTTCCGATTTCGGTGCATGGCGTCGGGTTGTCGATCGGGGGCGAGGGCGCGCTGGACCGCGACCATCTGGACCGGCTGAAGCAGCTGTGCGACTGGCTGAACCCCGCCAGCTTTTCCGAGCATCTGGCCTGGTCCACCCATGACGGGGCCTTTCTGAACGACCTTCTGCCGCTGCCCTACACGCCCGCGACGCTGGTCCGGGTCTGCGACCACATCGACCAGGTCCAGGACCGGCTGGGCCGCCGCATGTTGCTGGAGAACCCTTCGACCTACATCGCCTTTGCCGAGACGGCGATGGAGGAGGTGGCGTTCCTGGGCGAAATCGCGCGCCGCACCGGCTGCGGGCTGCTGCTGGACGTGAACAACGTCCATGTCTCGGGCACCAATCAGAATTATGACCCTGCGGCCTATCTGGACGCCTTCCCGCTGCATCTGGTGGGCGAGATCCATCTGGGCGGCCATGACGAGGACCAGGACGATCAGGGCCGCCGCCTGCTGATCGACAGCCACGGGACCGAGGTGCTGGACCCGGTCTGGGCGCTTTATGCCGGGGTGATCCGCAAGGCCGGGCCGTGCCCGACGCTGATCGAATGGGACAACGACGTGCCCGACTGGCCGGTCCTTGCCGCCGAAGCCGCCCGCGCCGCCCGCCTGCTGGAGCCGGTGGCATGAACCAGACACTGTTTGCCCAGGCGCTGCTGAACCCCGATGCGCCTCTGCCGCCCGGACTGGTCGACCCCGAGGGTCGTCCGGCGCCCAAGCGCTTTTCGGTCTATCGCAACACTGTCGCGTCCTCGCTGACCCGGGTGCTTGAGGCCGGGTTTCCGACTGTCCGCGCGCTGGTCGGCGACCAGTTCTTTGCGGCGATGGCGCTGATCTTCCTGCGGTCGCATCCCCCGCGGTCGCGGATGCTGATGCTCTATGGTCAGGAGTTTCCGGCCTTTCTTGCCGGATTCCCGCCGGTCGCGCATCTGGGCTACCTGGCCGACGTGGCCCGGCTGGAGCTTGCGCTGCGCGAAAGCTACCACGCCGCCGACAGCGCGCCATTGCCCGAAGCCGAGTTCCAGCGCCTGCTGGGCGCCGACATCGCGGGCCTGCGGTTGATCCTGGCCCCGGCGCTGCGGCTTGTGCGGTCGGCCTGGCCGGTGGTGTCAATCTGGGAGGCGCACCAGCCCGGAGGGGTGCCGCACCTCCGGGCCGCGGCCGAGGCCGCACTGATCCTGCGGCCCGAGTTCGATCCGCATCCGCATCGGCTTCCCGCCGGCGGGGCAGAGTTCATCAGCGGGCTTCTGGCCGGGCAGACCCTGGGCGAGAGCCTTGAGCTTGCGGGGGCGCCGACCGACCTCGCGGCTGTCCTGGGGCTGCTGATCTCGGGCCGCGCCATCATCGGAGTATCGGAATGACCCTGCATCGCGATCTTGCCGCTGCCCTGGACCGCCAGGCCGACTGGCTGCTGCCCAGCCTTGCCCGCCTGGTCTTTGCGGGAGTGCTCTTCGGTTATTTCTGGGCCTCGGCCCTGACCAAGTTCGATGGCCCCGTTTCGCCGTCGGTGGGGGCCTATGCCCAGATCTTCCCCAGGGCCTTCGAGGCGGCGGGCTTTGATCCCTCGGGCCTGGCCGTCTGGCACGTGCTGGTCGTGCTGGCCGGGGGCTATGCCGAGTTCATCCTGCCGGTGCTGATCGTGCTTGGGCTTCTGACGCGGCTGGCGGCGCTTGGCATGATGGGCTTCGTCCTGGTGCAAAGCCTGACCGACATCATGGGTCACGGCGCCCTGGCCGGAGCCTGGTTCGATCGCGCCTCGGACGCGCTGATCCTGGACCAGCGGGCGCTGTGGCTGCTGCTGCTTGCCGTTTTGCTGTGCAAAGGGGCGGGGCCTTTATCGGCAGATCGCTACCTTGGGGTTGAGCCTGCTCGCCTTGCAGCTTGATTTTCGGCGAATCCTTGGCATCATCGCGGCAGTGACGACAGATTTCCTGCCCGGCTCTCGGAACGAAGCCTTGGAAGACCTGGTGGCACGGCCCGCGGCAATGGCGCCGCGGGGGGTTCTGAGAGGAGAAGCGGAATGCCGACCGGCACCGTGAAGTGGTTCAATTCGACCAAGGGCTACGGGTTCATCGCCCCCGACGACGGCGGTAAGGACGTGTTCGTCCACATCTCGGCGGTGGAGCGTGCCGGGTTGAAAGGCCTCAGCGACAACCAGAAGATCGGCTACGAACTGCAGTCGGGCCGCGACGGCAAGCAGTCTGCCGGCGACCTGCGTCTGCTCTAACTGGTCAGCGCGGCCCAAGAATCCTTTCGGCGGTCGCGCTGTCCCAGCCCAGAAACCAGCGATCCCCGTCCTGGATGACCGGCCGTTTCATGACGGTCGGCTGCGCCATGATCTGCGCCTCGGGGTCGGACGCCTTCAGGAAATCGTTGAAGCTGCGGTAGGTGGTGGACTGCTTGTTCACCGCCAGGTCGCCGAACTCCTGCACGATGCGGTCAACCTCGGCCTGGGTCAGCGGATTGGCCCGGATGTCGCGGAAGCGGACGTCCTTGCCAGCCTGTTCCAGGGTCTTGAGAGCCTTCTTGCAGGTGTCGCAGGTCGAGATGCCGTAAAGGATCATGGGGTTCCTTCCGTCCTGAAGGGACGTTTCAGGTCAAGGGCTTGGGCGCATGCCTAGCATGGTCCGCCGGGGGCCGCAAAGGCCCTTAGCCGTGAATGGCCCTGGTGATCGCCACCCCCGCCCAGGCCGAAACCGCCGTCAGGACACCGCCCCAAAGCGTGTCGGTCGCCACCATCGTCCAATGCCAGTCCTTCATGATGCTCCACGAGGTGAACTCGTAGGTGCCATAGGCCATCAGGCCGATGATCAGCGCCGGGACCAGGATCGGCGCGTCGGTCTTCAGGGCTGGCAGCGAGACGAGGTAGACAAGGCCCGCGACGTAGGCCAGGTAGAACAGCGCCGCCGGGGCGATGCGGATCGGCGCGGCCATCAGCGGACCGATGTGGCGGGTGAAGAGCGGCTTCATCACCAGGGTCAGCATGATCGCATCGAGGATCAGGAAGACGGCGGCTGTCGCGGCGAAGAGGGTAAGGGTCATTGGCGGCTCCTTCGGCGGAAAAGGTAGCATGGCCGCGGGGCCTGACCAGCACCGGCTTGCAACCATCCTTGAAACTGCGCGTTATCCCTGCAAAAGCGGCCCCCGCGCCGCGCTTTGTTGGAAAGGATGCCCCGATGCGGACGTTCACGTTGCCGCTTGCCCTGGCCGCCGGTCTTGGCCTGACCGCCCCCGCGCCTGCGCAGAACCTGGAGGACGTGATTGGCGGAATCGCCCAGTCGCTGATCCAGCAGGAACTGGACCGCAACGCCTACCTGGCGGCGCAAGAGGCGAACACGGCCGCCGCCTATCGCGATTATCTGGCAAGGTTCCCCAAGGGTGCCTACCGGGTGAACGCCGAGCGGGCGCTGGAGCGGCTGGGCGCCTCGGCCGAGACCTCGTCGGCTGCTCAGGCCGAGGCGCGGCTGGGGATCAGCTTTGCCCAGAAGGTCGCGGTCCAGCGCGAGCTGACGCGGCAGGGCTACCGGACCGGCGGCACCGACGGGGTCTGGGGCCGGAACACCCGGACGGCCATCGCGACCTGGCAGCGCGACCGGGGCGACAAGGTCACGGGCTACGTCACCGAGGCGCAGCTGCGGGTGCTTCTGCGCGGGGCGGTGGTGACCCCACCGGATGCGGATGACGATGCTGTCGGCAGCAGCCCGGTGGCGGTCGAGGCGGCGCTGAAGCTGACGCGGTCTCAGCGGGTCGAAATCCAGCGGCAACTGTCGGCGCTGGGGTTCGATACCGGCGTCGCGGATGGGCTGTGGGGGGCCAAGACCCGCACGGCGATCAAGTCGTGGCAGCGGGCGAACCGGCAGACCCAGACCGGGTATGTGACGGCGGCGCAGGTCAAGCTGATCCGGCAGCAGGCGGGGTCGGCGGCGCCCGCTCCGGGGACAGGCAACGAGGCGGCGCTGGAGGAAAGCCTGCTGGAGCTGACCCGGACGGAACGGATCGACCTGCAGCGGCGGCTGACGCGCCTCGGCTACGAGACGCTGCGGACCGACGGGACCTTCGGGCCGGGCACCCGCCGGGCCATCGCCGAGTGGCAGGCGGACGGCGGGGAGCCGGCGACGGGGTACTTGACGGCCGACCAGGTGCGGTTGATCCGGGTCGAGACGGGCGGCTGACGGGGGCCGAAAGGGGCCCTGTCCACGGTTGACATGTTTGGATTGTCGTTCGGATCCAAGGGGTTGGACGTGGGCGTTGGGGATTTGGTCAGAGGGTGGTCAACGGTGTGTCAGCCACCCTTTGCCTTGTCGCCCAGCCGGTCGGCCAGGTTGGAAACTTCGGCAGGGGGGACCCGCGCAGTCTTGCGCGGGGCCAGGTCAGAAAGTGCCACGTGCACGCACGCAGCCGACGTCCGTCACGACGTGCCGAAGCTTGCCAGCGTCCCACCCATCACGAGGTGATTGAGCAGATCGCGGCGCGCGTTGATCCCGCGGGCGTTCAGGGCGGAAACCTCTTCCTGCGTCAGGTCCCGGCGCTTGAAGCCTTCCTTCGCAAGACATTTGTCCACCGCATTCGCTTCGCCCTGGGCGCGGATCGGGTCTTCGTTGCTGGCAACGACAATCGGGCCGATGATGACGCCGGCCAGCAGGATCGAGCCCACATAATTGCCGACGAGGGCGTTCTTGCCACCCTGCGGGGCGTAAGGCGCACAAGCCCGAATCGCGGCATTGGCCTGTTCGATGGTCTTGCCACTTTGCATGGGAACGGAGGGGCCGGGATAACTGCCGCAACCTGCGAGGGCCAGCACAAGCAACAAGGGTAGTTTGGACATAAAGAACGGCTCCCGGCAGGTTGGTTAGGACAAGATCAGCACAGTAGAATGATCTGGCCGGATGTTGAGACGAAAGTGCACGCACACGGTGGCGTTGAGTGGATTCGGCGGGGCTGTTGCATGATTGTCGGACTGGGGGTGTCCGCGCGCGCCGCCTGCACGGGGCGAAGACAGTCCATGGGGCTGTTTTCAGTGGTGAACGCCCGCGCAAGCATGCGGAGGCCGGGTGGTGGGGTAGGGTGCGCATTCATGGCGCACCATTGCGGGTAACCACGGATTAACCAAACCCGGAGAACATCGCGCGCATGTCTGCGTACATCCGCCCCAAGGTTGCAGGAGCATCGGTGTTCTTCACCGTGACGCTTGCCGACCGCAGCGCGCGGACGTTGGTCGAGCATATCGACACCTTGCGCGAGGCGGTGCGGGTGACGAAGGCCGAGCGGCCGTTCCGGATCGACGCATGGGTGGTGTTGCCGGACCACATGCATGCGGTGTGGACGTTGCCGGAAGGAGACCGCGATTTTTCGACTCGGTGGAGCGTGATCAAGGCGCGGTTTTCCCGGGCCATGCCCCACACCCCTCGCCGCCGCAGCCACGGCGAACGCCGGGAGCATGGTTTGTGGCAACGCCGATTTTGGGAGCATCACATCCGCGACGACGTGGATTGGGGGAACCACGTCAATTATTGTTGGTACAATCCGGTGAAGCACGGGTTGGTAGAACGGCAGGAGGATTGGCCGTATTCGAGTTATCAGCGCGACAGGTAGGGTGCGCATTCATGGCGCACCAATGCAGTGGGGACGTGGCGCGGGTGGTGGGTGTTGTACAAAAGGAAGGTGCATCATGAATGCGCACCCTACGGTCCGCCCGGTAAAGCACGGGTTGGTCGGGCATCCGCGGGA
>PNNE01000065.1 GCA_013824055.1 Rhodobacter sp.
GCGCCGAACGCGGGAAAATCGACGCTGCTGAACCAGTTGGCGGGGCGCGAGGCGGCGATTACCTCAGAGATTGCCGGCACGACGCGGGATGTGATCGAGGTGCGGATGGAGATTGCCGGCCTGCCGGTGACGTTCCTGGACACGGCGGGCCTGCGCGACACCGAGGATCGGCTGGAACGCGCCGGGATCGAGCGGGCTTTGGCGCGGGCCGAAGCAGCGGATTTGCGGTTGTTCCTGGCCGATGGCTCGCTGCTGCCGTTGGAACCGACTGGCGATGATCTTGTGGTTCTAGGTAAGGCCGACACTAGATCTGGTTTGACTGGATTGGCCGTGTCAGGAAAGACCGGCGAAGGCGTCGCAGAACTGATGGCGCGGATTGGCGAGATTCTAAGTGATCGTGTCGGGTCCGCTGGCGCTTTGGTGCGCGAACGTCATCGCGTGGCTGTTACAACCGCGATTGCTGCTCTGGCCGAGTCACGGGCGGAAGTGGTAAGACCCGACTCGCGCGTCGAACTGGCGGCGGAGCATCTGCGGCAGGCTGTGCGGGCGCTGGATGCGCTGGTCGGCCGAGTGGATGTCGACGACCTCCTGGGCGAGATTTTCGCCAGCTTCTGCATCGGCAAGTAGGGAATGTTCCACGTGAAACACTACGATGTCATCGTGATCGGCGGCGGCCATGCGGGCGCTGAAGCCGCAGCAGCAGCAGCGCGGATGGGTGTGTCGACAGCTCTGGTCACGCTGCGGATCGAGACTCTGGGCGCGATGTCCTGCAATCCGGCGATTGGCGGGCTTGGCAAGGGCCATCTGGTGCGCGAGATCGACGCGCTGGACGGCCTGATGGGTCGGCTGGCGGACCGCGCCGGCATCCAGTTTCGCTTGCTGAACCGGCGCAAGGGGCCTGCTGTGCAAGGCCCGCGCGCGCAGATCGACCGGCGTCTGTATCGTGAGGCGATGCGGGCCGAGCTGCTGGCGACGCCGGGACTGGACGTGATCGAGAGTGAAGTCTCGGGCCTGCGCATTGTGAGCGGGGCTGTTGCGGGAGTCATGCTGGCTTCGGGGGTGGGATTGTCGTCGGGCCGGGTGGTCCTGACCGCTGGCACTTTCCTGAACGGAGTGATCCACATTGGCGACCGGCGGATGTCCGGAGGTCGGATGGGCGATTCGCCGTCACGCCTGCTGGCAGCGCAACTGGCAGACCTGACGCTGCCGGTCGGGCGGCTGAAGACGGGCACTCCGCCTCGTCTGGATGGCCGGACAATCGACTGGGCGCGGCTGGAAAGCCAGCCGGGGGATGAGGTGCCGACGGTCTTTTCCTTTCTGAACCTCGCCCCGGAAGCACGGCAGATTTCCTGCGGGATCACCCACACATCCGAGGCGACGCACCAGATCGTGAGGGATAACCTGGGACGATCCGCCATGTATGGTGGGCACATCGAGGGCGTGGGGCCGCGCTATTGCCCGTCGATCGAAGACAAGGTCGTGCGGTTTGCCGACAAGACCTCGCACCAGGTTTTCCTGGAGCCCGAGGGGCTGGATGACCACACGGTCTATCCGAACGGCCTTTCGACGTCGCTGCCGGAAGACGTTCAGCACGCCTATATCCGGACGATCCCGGGGTTGGAGGAAACAGTCATCCTGCAACCGGGCTATGCGATCGAATACGACTTCTTCGACCCGCGCGGATTGCACAGGACGCTGGAAACGCGGGCTGTGCAGGGGCTTTACTTTGCGGGCCAGATCAACGGAACGACAGGGTACGAAGAAGCGGGCGCGCAAGGGATCGTGGCCGGTCTGAACGCAGCCGCTGCATCTGGTGGGCGCGAGCCTGTCGAGTTCAGCCGAACTGACAGCTACATCGGTGTCATGATTGATGATCTGACGTCGCGGGGCGTGACCGAACCCTACCGCATGTTCACCTCTCGGGCCGAGTTCCGACTGACTGTGCGCGCCGACAACGCGGACCGCCGACTGACGCCGACAGGTATGGACCTTGGGTGCATATCCGAGGCGCGTCGGGCGGCGTTCACAGAGAAGCTGGAGGCCCTGGAGGCGGGGCGGGAGGCCTTGTCCAGCGTGATGATAGGCCCCAAGGCCTTGAATGAAGCCGGGATTGCCGTCAGCAAGGATGGCGGGAAACGCTCAGCCTATGATGTCCTCTCGCTGCACGGTGTCGAGCTTGACGCGATGGTGAAAGCCATTCCGGCCTACCAGATGTTGGGGCGAAATGTGCTGGAGCAGCTACAAATTGACTCCACCTATGACCAGTACGCGGATCGGCAGTCAAAGGAAGTGGCCGACCTGCGCCGTCAGGAGACGCAACGTATCCCGGAGGGGTTCGACTACACCCGCATTTCAGGCCTGTCCAACGAGCTGAAGCAGAAGCTGATGCGCGCCCGGCCCGAATCGATTCTGCAAGCATCGCGAATTGAAGGCGTCACTCCAGCAGCGCTGCTTCTTGTCCTAGCGCATTTGCGCAAGCCCGAGGAAAAGCTTGCCGTATGACAGCCGCACCTGAGCTCTCTGTTGGCGGAGTCGATGTTTCACGTGAAACATTCGAGGCTCTGCGCGCGCTTGAAGCGCTTGTGCAGCGCTGGAACCCGGCGATCAACCTGGTCAGCAAGAACTCCTTGCCCGGCCTCTGGGGGCGGCACATTGCTGATTCTGCGCAGCTTTTTGCGCTGTGCCCGCCAGAAGCCACGTCCTGGGTGGATCTTGGTTCGGGCGGTGGCTTTCCGGGGCTTGTTGTCGCAATTCTCGCCAAACAGCTTCGACCAAAGCTTCTCGTGACGCTGGTTGAATCCGACACGCGGAAAGCCACGTTCCTTCGGCAAGCTGCTGTCACCCTTGCAGTGCACGTTTCAGTCAGAAGTGAGCGAATCCAATCGCTCGGGCCCCTGAATGCCGATGTTCTGTCTGCGCGCGCGCTTGCTCCGCTTTCGGATCTGCTGGCATTTGCGAAACTGCATCTGCGTTCGGATGGCATTGCGATCTTTCCCAAGGGCGCGCGGTATCAGGACGAGATCTCTGACGCTCGCAAAGCCTGGGACTTCGACGTTGACACTCGGCCAAGCCTGTCCGAAGCCGAAGCAGCACTTCTTGTGATCAGGAACATTCATCGCCATGTCTGACCAGCCTTATATCCTTGCTTTGGCCAACCAGAAGGGCGGCGTCGGCAAGACGACAACTGCCATCAACTTGGCTGCTGGGCTTGCCGAGCTTGGCAAGAAGATCCTGCTGGTGGACATCGACCCCCAGGGAAATTCTTCCACTGGCCTTGGTGTCAGGCCGGATGCGCGCAAGAAGACAAGCTATGACTTGATTGTCGACGGCGCGGACCTACTGGATGTTGTGATGGAAACCAGCATTCCAGACATCATGATCATTCCCGCCAACGCTGACCTGTCTTCGACCGACCTGGACATCGTGTCGAACGAACGGCGCAGCTACTTGTTGCACGATGCGCTTCGGCGGCCAGAGATGGATGGCTACGACTTCGATTACATCCTGATCGACTGTCCGCCAGCGTTAAGCCTGCTGACAGTGAACGCGCTTGTCGCTGCGCATTCCGTGCTTGTCCCGCTGCAGTGCGAATTCTTTGCGCTGGAGGGGCTTTCGCAGTTGATGCTTACGATTCGCGACGTGCGGCGCTCGGCCAACCCCGAGTTGCGGATCGAAGGTATTGTGTTGACGATGCATGACCGCCGCAACAGGTTGACGGCACAAGTCGAGGCCGATGCCCGCACCAATATGGGCGACCTGGTCATGAAGACGACGATTCCCCGGAATGTGCGAATCAGCGAGGCTCCGTCCTACGCGCTGCCGGTGCTGACGTATGATCCTGGCTCCAAGGGCGCCGAAGCGTATCGAGCCCTGGCGAAGGAAATCGCCGACCGCCGCAAAACCCCAGAAGTATCAGAGGCCTGAGCATGACCAGCAAGAATGAGAAGCGCGGGCTGGGCCGGGGGCTTTCAGCCCTGATGGCCGATGTGCATCTGGCGGGACCCGAGCAGATGGCGGTGCCCCGGAAGGCGGAGCTGCATGTGCCGGTCGACAAGCTGGAGCCGAACCCCCAGCAGCCGCGCATGCACTTCCGCAAGGAGGATCTGGACAGCCTGGCTGATTCGATTCGGCAGAAGGGCGTGATCCAGCCGCTGATCGTGCGGCGCAAACCAGGGCGGGACACCTATGAGATTGTCGCGGGCGAGCGTCGGTGGCGCGCCGCGCAGTTGGCGCAGTTGCACGAAGTTCCCGTTGTCGTGCGGGACCTTGACGATATCGAAGTCCTCGAAGTCGCGATCATTGAGAACATTCAGCGGGCCGATCTGAATGCGATCGAAGAGGCGTTGGGATTCCGGCAGTTGATGACCCGATTCGGGCATACGCAAGAGAAACTCGCCGAGGCCCTGAGTCGCAGCCGCAGCCACGTCGCGAATCTGCTGCGTTTGCTGACGTTGCCCAGCGAAGTGCAGGACCTGGTGCGGGACGGGGCGCTGTCGGCAGGCCATGCCCGGGCGCTGATCGGGAGCCCGAAAGCGGCTGAACTTGCGGCACAGATCGTTGCCAAGGGGCTTTCGGTGCGGGAAACCGAGCGACTGGTGAAGGCGCAGGAAAGCGCCAGGCCCTCGGCGTCGAAGGCGCGCGCTGCGCCCGAAAAGGACGCCGACACCAGGGCGCTGGAGGCGGATCTGGCGGCCAACCTGAAGCTGCCGGTGCGCATCGACCATGCGGCGGGGGGCGAGAGTGGTGAGCTGACGATCCGCTATACTTCGCTTGAAGATCTCGACAGGTTGTGTCGGATCTTGTCGCAACTACCAGATGAAGATTGATCAGCCCGCGCTTTGCCGGTCGGCCAGCAGCGCGCGCAGGATGCCGTTCAGCATCATGACGCCGGTCTCGGTGGTGTGGATACGGTCGCCATCCTGGTGAAGAAGACCAAGACCGTTCATCTCGGCCAGCGCGGCGGCTGGCAACGGCGCACCGGCCAGGGCCGCAAAGCGGCCGAGCGACGCGCCTTCCTTCAGGCGCAGCGCGAACATCAGGTACTCCGAGGCGCGATCCCTTGCGGTCAGGCGGTCCACGGTCTCGGCGCTGCCGGGCAACGAGAGGGTCCGGTTCAGCCACGGGGTGGGCTGGCGTTCCGCCTCGGTCGCGAATCGGGTTGATTCGAGGGTGAGTCGGCCATGCGCGCCGGGGCCGATTCCGGCGTAGTCGCCCATCCGCCAGTAGATCAGGTTGTGACGTGATTCGTCGCCGGGGCGAGCATGATTCGACACCTCATAGGCGGGCACGCCCGCGTTGCGGGTGATCTCTTGCGTCAGTTCGAACATGTCGGCTGACAGGTCCTCCTCGGGCAGCCCCTTCAGCAGGTTCTTCGCGTGCATCTGCCCGAAGACCGTGCCGTCCTCGATGGTCAGCTGGTAAAGCGACAGATGCGAGGTGCCGAAGTCCAGCGCGCGGCGGAGTTCGTCGCGCCAGGCGGGCAGCGTCTGGTTCTGGCGCGCGTAGATCAGGTCGATCGAGACGCGATCAAAGGCGGATTTGGCAACAGCGATGGCCTTCGCCGCCTCGTCCACGGTGTGCATCCGGCCCAGGCGGCGCAGGTCATCAGGGTCAAGTGACTGGATTCCAAGGGAAACCCGGTTGACGCCTGCCTGGGCGTAGCCCTCGAAGCGTGCGGCCTCGACCGAGCCGGGATTGGCTTCAAGCGTGATCTCGATGTCGTTGGCAAGGGTCCAGGTGGCGCGGATGCGGTCAAGGATGCCCTGGACGGTGGCGGCCTCCATCAGCGAGGGGGTGCCGCCGCCGAAGAAGACGGTGTTGAGGACGCGACCTTCAGTCAGGGCGCCGATGCGGTCGATTTCGGCCTGGAACGCAGTCAACCAGCGGGACTGATCGACGCTGGCGGCGACATGGCTGTTGAAGTCGCAGTAGGGGCATTTCGACTGGCAGAAGGGCCAGTGCAGATACAGGCCAAAGCCCGCGTTGCGCCAATCTTCGTAAATCGGGGCATCCATCAGGGAAACAGCGCCGCGACGAGTTTGCGGAACGCATCGGCGCGGTGCGAGAGGCGGTTCTTCTCCCAGCGGTCCATCTCGCCGAAGGTCTGGCTGTAGCCGTCGGGCAGGAAGATCGGGTCGAAGCCGTGGCCCTGTTCGCCGCGGCCGGGCCAGACGAGGCGGCCGGGGGATTTTCCTTCGAAGACAAGGTCCTGTCCGTCCGGCTGTGCGAGGACGAGGGTGCAGCAGAACTGCGCGCGGCGGGGCTCGGGGGCCTTTGCGGTCTCCAGCTCCCGCCAGACACGCTGCATGCCGACAGCGAAGTCGCGGCCCTTGGCCGTGGTGGCCCAGTCGGCGGTGAAGACGCCGGGGGCACCGCCCAGCGCATCGACGGCAAGGCCGGAATCGTCGGCCAGCGCGACAAGCCCCGAGGCCTTTGCGGCGGCATGGGCCTTGAGGCGGGCGTTGCCGACGAAGGTGGTCTCGGTCTCTTCGGGTTCGGCAAGGCCGAGGTCCCCCGCGCCCACGACGGTCACGGCAAAGGGCGCGAGGAGATCGGCGATCTCTTCCAGCTTGCCACGGTTGTGCGTGGCGACCAGCAGGCGATCCCCGCGCTTCAGCATCTACAGACCCAGCGCGGCCCGTTGCGCCGCAACCAGCGCCGCGTTGCC
>PNNE01000301.1 GCA_013824055.1 Rhodobacter sp.
GATCTGGTGGTGGCGGTCGTCAGCCATGTACCGCATGCGATCGCCTATACGATGGTGGGCGTGGCCGATCACATGCGGCGCGTGTCGCAGTCGGAGGTCATCAAGTATTCTGCGGCGGGTTTCCGCGACTTTACCCGGATCGCGGCCAGCGACCCGACCATGTGGCGGGACGTGTTCCTGTCCAACAAGGAAGCGGTGCTGGATATCCTCGGCCGCTTTGCCGAAGAACTCTTCGTGCTGCAACGCGCGATCCGGATGGGCGATGGCGACCATCTGCACGCCTATTTCACCCGGACCCGCGCCATCCGTCGCGGGATCATCGAAGCGGGTCAGGACACCGCCGCGCCTGACTTTGGCCGCGCCGCGCCGCCCGCGAAAGAGGGCTGAGCCGGATGCGGGGCCCGGGTCTGGGTCTGGGTCTGGGTCTGGCGCTGTCGCTTGTGCTGGCGCAGGGCGCCTGGGCGCAAGAGATGGACCGCTCGCCCCGCCCGCCGGTCAATCCGATGATTGCCGTCGTGGCACCGACCGCAGCACCTGCGCCGGAGGTCGAGGTCGCCGTTCCTTCCGACGTCGTCGCCGTGACCGAGGACGCGCTGGCCCGGTCCCTGCGCCCGGTCCCCCGGCCTTCGGCGCTGGCAGAGCGGATCGCGGCCCTGAAGGCCACGGCCAACGCGCCGGGGCTGGATCTGTCCGGGCGGGAGCCGCAGGACGAGATCGACCTTGCAGCGATTCCCCCGCTGTCGAAGCGGGAGGAACGGCGCAAGAGGCGCGCGAAGGCCTCGATGGAGGGCGCGGTCTGCGGTGTGCCGGCGATCAAGGGCGAGGAGATCGCGCGGATCACCTCGAATGTCCGCGGCTGCGGGGTCGAAGACCCGGTGCGGGTGACTTCGGTCTCGGGCGTCAGGCTCAGCCAGCCGGCGACGGTCGAGTGTTCGATCGCCAAGGCGTTGAATTCATGGGTGGACGAGGTGGCGCAGCCGGCCTTCGACGGCAGGCTGGTCGAGTTGCAGGTGGCGGCGCATTACATCTGCCGCAGCCGCAACAACGTGAAGGGCGCCAAGGTCAGCGAGCATGGCAAGGGCCGGGCCGTGGACATCTCGGCCTTCATCCTGTCGAACGGGAAGGTGCTGACCGTGTCGCGGGACTACAACCGCCTGCTGCGCCGGATCTACAAGGCCGGGTGCAACTATTTCATGACCACGCTGGGCCCCGGGTCGGACGGGCACCACGAGGACCATTTCCACTTCGACACCTCGACCCGCAGCGGCGGGCGCTACTGCCGTTAGCCTGACGGTCCTATCCGCTTGGTGGGACCATCAGCGGAGCGGGGCCAAGGGGGAAGGGGCCAAAGCTCATCCGGCCGTCCTCGAGAACCAGCGACAACGACAGGATCTTGAGGTCCGGGGATTGCGAGGCCAGCGCCTGCATCCCGCGCGCGATGGTCGGGGCGGCTTGCGGCTCGACCACGCCCGCTGCCACCAGAAGCGCGGGCAGGCGGTCCCAGTTGGTGATCTCGACCGTGACCCGGCCTGCCGCGTAGCCATTGCCGTCCGCCTCGACCACGCCCGAGGCGCTGGCAGCCAGCGCGCCCCAGATCAGGTTGAACTGGTTGATCTCCACCCGCCGCAAAGAGGGCCGCGCTTCGCCTGCGTGGCGGTCAAGCGGGGCGGAGAAGGTCAGGAAGATGCTGCCCCACAGGGCCTCGACCACCTCGGGCAGGTCCGAGGGCGGCAGGTCCGGGATCGTCACGGCTTGCACGGCGGCCAGGAAACCGGGATCGGGGGTCAGCGGGGCAAGATCGAAGCCAAGCTCGTACCCGGCCGGACCCAGCGCCCCGTTGGCACGAAGGCCCAGGGCGAATTCTCCAAGGCCCAGGGTCCAGCCCTGGTCCGAGGCCAGGTTCACAGAGGTCCCGGCCAGCCGGAGCTCGGCCAGCGGCAGTCCGGTCGAGGGTTTGGCGCGGACACTTGCCATCAGCCCCTCCGACCCCAGCGTCACCACCTGGTCAGGCAGGATCAGCGCCTGTTCCGGCGGCAGCGCCGCGATGATGTGCCAGGGCTTCCAGGTCATCGCGAAGACCTGGACAAAGGGTGCCTGCCAGCCGGCGCCGGACACCGGGTCGGCCAGCCGCATCGCGTCGATGGTCAGGTCAAAGCGGTTCGGGAAGCCTGCCACGGTCACACCGGCGTTTTCGGCCACGATCCCCTGCCGCGCGGCATCCGCGAAGAAGCGATCGACCTCGTCGCGCACCGCGTTCGAGCCGACGACCCAGTAGCCCGACCACAGCGCCGTGGCCGCGATCATCAGGAAGAGAAGCTTTCGCATCCGGCGGCCCTTTTCATTGCCCTTTCTCGGGTGTTTACAGGGCCAAAGGCAACAGGACCAGTCATGCAGCAACCGCTTTGGGTCTTCGGCTACGGATCGCTGATCTGGGACCCCGGCTTTCCGGTCGCCGAGCGCCGCATCTCGCGACTGGACGGCTGGCACCGAAGCTTCTGCATGTGGTCGATCCACCATCGCGGCACGCTGGACAACCCTGGCCTTGTCCTGGCCCTGGACCGGGCCGAGGGCGCAAGCTGCACCGGCGTCGCCTTTCGCGTCGAACCGGGGCACGAGGCCGCGACGCTGTTCGCCTTGCGGGAACGGGAACTGGTCTCTTCGGCCTATCTCGAGATGACCCTGCCGGTCACGACCGAGGCGGGCGTTCTGGACGCGCTGGCCTATGTCATCGACCCCGACCATGTGCAGTACTGCCGCCTGGACCCTGAAGCACAGGCCCGGATCATTGCGCAGGCTTGTGGCGGGCGCGGGCGGAACTGCGACTACCTCTGGTCCACCGCCGCGCATCTGGCAGAGCTTGGCATCCGCGACCCCGACCTGGACTGGCTGGCCGAGCGGGTTCGCGTCCTGGCCTGACCTTTTGCTTGGCTGTTGCAACCAGCCTGCTAGTCTTGCGTTCAAGGGCAGGGGAACCAGAGGGCAGGATGTCCCAGACAGAGACCGGGCAGGCAGAGGTCGTGACGACCTTCAGCCAGCCGATCCGCGCGATCACGACGATGCTGCTGGTGTGCCTGCTGGTCGGTGCGGGCGCCTGGCTGATCCACGGCACGGTCATCGACATCGTGCGCACCAACCCCGTGGTGAACGGGGTGATTGCCTTCGTCTTCCTGGTCGGTGTGCTGTCCTGCTTCTGGCAGCTCTGGATGCTGGCGCAGTCGGTCTACTGGATCGAGAACTTCGTGCGCGGCACGCCCGGAGCCGCCGACATGTCCCCGCCGCGGCTGCTGGCGCCCCTTGCGGCGCTGCTCAGGTCCCGCTCGGTGCGGCTGTCGATCTCGGCCTCGTCCTCGCGGTCGATTCAGGAATCGGTCGTCCAGCGCATCGACGAATTGCGCGACATCACCCGATATCTGATCAATCTTCTGGTGTTCCTGGGCCTGCTGGGCACCTTCTGGGGCCTTGCGACCACGGTTCCCGCCGTGGTCGAGACGATCCGTTCGCTGGCGCCGCAAGATGGCGAAACCGGGCTGGAGGTGTTCGGCAAGCTGATGGGCGGTCTGGAAAGCCAGCTTGGCGGGATGGGAACGGCGTTTTCCTCCTCGCTTCTGGGTCTGGCCGGGTCGCTGGTGCTGGGCCTGCTCGAGCTGTTCGCCAGCCACGGCCAGAACCGCTTCATCCGCGAACTGGAGGAGTGGTTGTCCTCGATCACCCGGCTTGGCTATGCGGGCGACGGCGAAGGCGCGGACCAGAACGCGCTGGACCTTCTGGTCGATCACATGGCGCAGCAGATGGAAGAACTGCAGGCGCTGCAGACCCAGACCGAGACCAACCGCTTTCATTCCGAGATGAAGATCAACGAACTGGTCACGGCGATGACCGCGCTGACCGACCGGATGGATGCCGAACGTGGGCAGGCCGCGCTGCTGCGCCGGATCGCCGAGGGGCAGGAGAAACTGCTGGAGGCCCTGCAATCCAGCGAGGGCCTCAGCGGCTCGGACCCTGAGCCGGATGCGGTTGCGGTCGATCGACGTGCAACTGCTTCGTATCCTTGAAGAAATGTCTGCGGGCCGGCAAGAGACGCTGACCGACCTCAAGTCCGACATTTCCCAGCTGACCGCCGCGATCCGGCAACTGGGCCGCAGCGCCGGGCGGGCCTGAGATGGCCACGCGAAGCCGCCAGCGCGACAGCTCGATCATCTGGCCGGGTTTCGTTGACGCGGTGACGACCCTTCTGATGGTGCTGATGTTCGTGCTGACCATCTTCACCGTGATGCAGTCCGTGCTGCGCGACACGATCTCTACCAAGGACACCGAGCTGGACGCGCTGACGGCGCAGGTCGCGCAACTGGCCGATGCGCTGGGGCTGGAGCAGGCCAGGGCCTCGGACCTTGCGACGCGGGTGGCCGAGTTGCAGGCGGGTCTTGCGGCGGCCGAGGCCCTGGGCGACCGGCAGGCCGGGGTGATTGCCACGCTGACGGCGGATCTGGCGGCACGCGAGGGGGACCTGGCGGCGGCGCAGTCACGCATCACCGACTTCGAGGCGCAGGTCGCGGCCCTGCTGGTCGAGCGCGACCGGGCGCGCGGGGATGCCGAGCGGCTGACCGCCTCGGTCGCCGAGCTGGAGGCGGCGCAGGCCAGACTGGTGTCAGAGGGTGAGGCGATGGCGCTGGCGCTGGCCCAGGCGCGGGATGAGGTGGACGCTGCCGCCGAGACCGCGCGTCTTGCCGCCGCCCGCCGCGACGCGCTGGAGGCGCTGCTGGCGCAGGAGAAGGCGAAGGCGGCGTCGGATGCGGCGGCCCTTGCGGCGGCGCAGGCCGAAGTGACCGAGGCCGAGGCGGCGCGGCTGGCGGATGCTGCGGCCCTGCAGGCCCTGCGGGACCGGCTGGCCAATGCCGACACCGAGCTGATGGCGATGACGCTGGCTTTGGAGGAAGAGCGGAAGCGGGCAGAAGAGACGCTGACCCTGCTCGCCGCCGCCCGGACCGAGGCAGCGCAGGGCGCAACCGAAAAGGATGCGGCGCTTTCGGCGGCCGAGGCGGCCTTGCTGGCGGAACAGGAGAAGGTGCTTGCCGCCGCACGCGAGGTCGAGCTTCTGAACCGGCAGGTCGCGGCGCTGCGCAGCCAGCTTGGCAGTCTGCAGGCGCTGCTGGACGACTCGCAGGCGCGGGACGAGGCGGCGAAGGTGCAGCTGGAAAGTCTTGGCAAGGACCTGAACGCGGCCCTGGCCCAGGTGGCCGCCGAGCAGCGCAGGCGGGCCGAGCTGGAGGCCGCCGAGGCGGCAAGGCTGGCCGCAGAAAACCGCGCCCTTGCCCGCTACCGGTCGGAATTCTTCGGGCAGCTGTCGAACCTCCTGGAAGGCCGCGACGGCGTGCGGGTGGTCGGCGACCGCTTCGTCTTTTCCTCCGAGGTGCTGTTCAACCCCGGCTCGGCGGACCTTGCGCTGGAGGGGCAGTTGCAGATTGCAGGCGTGGTGCGCATCCTGGACGAGGTCCGCGCCGAGATCCCGCCCGAGATCGACTGGATCATCCGGGTGGACGGGCACACCGACAACGTGCCCTTGTCGGGTGGGGGGGAATTCGCGGACAACTGGGAGCTGAGCCAGGCACGGGCGCTGTCGGTGGTGCGGTTCATGCAGGACGATCTGGGCTTTCCGCCGGACCGGATGGCGGCGACGGGGTTCGGCGAATACCGGCCGGTGGCCGAGGGCGACGACGACACGTCGCGCGCGCTGAACCGGCGGATCGAGCTGAAGCTGACCGAGCGCTAGCTAGGTCACGTCCCAGTCATCCTCGTCCCGCGCCTGGCCGATGGCCATCCAGTCCGCCCGGATGCGCGCGACGCGGGTGTCGGCCCAGGTGCGGAACACGATCTCGAAGCCCCTTGCAGTGACGTTCTCGGCCGCGATGTCGGCTCGGCTGTTCGTCTGGTGCGCGATGTCCCACATCGAGATCCCGACCGTCACCATCGGAGCAGTGACGAAGCTTTCCCTGAACTCCTGCAGATGGCGCACTTCGCGTGGTCCGGACCCGGTCCACATCGCCCCGTCATGTGCGTAGTCCGAGAACAGGATCGTCGATCCCTGCTCCATGCCTATCGGCCCGTTGAACCGCTTCATCGGCAATCCGAAACCCCAAACCCAGACGAATCATGCCGGAAAGTCCGGGCAAAGTCATTGAAAAGACGAAAGGCCCCGGAACCCGGGGCCTTTGCCTTGTCTCGCAGCCAGGGCAGGGGTCAGATCCCGGCCTGGCTTCGCATCGCGTAGAGATCGGACACCGCCTGGTCGGCCGCAGCCTTGTCCGGGTTGACCGCCGCGGCCTCGCAGGCGTCCGCAACCAATGCGTCCATCCGGGCGGCGGTCATCTCTTCCAGCGGGACGGCCTGCTCTGCCAGGACCGAAACGCTCGAGGCGCTGATCTCGGCGAAACCGCCGGTCACGACATAGGCCTTCATGCCCGTGGCACTGACCACCTTCAGAAGGCCCGGCCGCAGCGAGGTGATGGTGGTCACGTGGCCCGCCATCGCCGTCAGATCACCCATCGCACCGGGGATCTGGACCTCGGTCGCCGGATAGGAGGCAAGCCTCCGCTCCGGGCTGACGAGGTCGAATTGAACCGTGCTGGCCATCTTGCCCCCTTACGCCGCAGCTGCCGCAAGTTTGGCA
>PNNE01000018.1 GCA_013824055.1 Rhodobacter sp.
CTCAAGGACCTGTCAGCGCCCGATCCGTCGTCGATCTTCAACTTCTTCGGCCTGATGCCCTGGGACGCCCCCGCGCAAGGGTCGATCCTGCACCTGATCTTCATCGGCATCCTGCCGATCCTGCTGGGCATCACCATGTGGATGCAGCAGAAGCTGAACCCGGCACCGACCGATCCGGTGCAGGCCTCGATCTTCGCCTGGATGCCCTGGGTCTTCATGTTCATGCTGGGCGGTTTTGCCAGCGGCCTGGTGGTCTACTGGATCGCGAACAACACGATCACTTTCATCCAGCAGTACCTGATCATGTGGAGCCACGGGAAGCGGCCGGACATCTTCGAAAACATCCGCTCGGCCAAGGTTGCCAAGGCCGAAGCAAAGGCGTCGCCCCCGGAAAAGTCGCCGCCTGAAAAGAAGCCTGCGGCCAACAGCCCGAAGCCTCCGACATCGGCACCGAAGAACCGCAAGAAATGACGATACGGCTGGCCCATATCTTCCGACATCCGATCAAGGCCTACGGACGCGAAATGCTCGCGTCCGTTCGTCTTTCTGCGGAGCAGGCCCTGCCGTTTGACCGGGAATGGGCCGTTGCGCACGAGGCGGCCAGGATCGGCCCGGGCTGGAACCCCTGCATGAATTTCACGCGGGGCGCGAAGGCCCCCGCGCTGATGGCCGTCACGGCCGCGCTGGAGGAAGCCACGCGGCGGGTCACCCTGTCGCATCCGACTGCGGGAGAGATCAGCATCCTCCCGGACAGCCCGGAGGATCAGACGCGCCTTCTGGCCTGGGCAGACCCGCTGATCCCTGCGGACCGGGCGCGGCCCTCGGCGGTGGTGCGTGGCGGGGTTGCGATGACCGACAGCGACTATCCGTCGATCTCGATCCTGTCGCTGGCGTCGCTGCAGGACCTTGGACAGAAGATGGGGTTGGATCTGTCCATCCACCGCTGGCGCGGAAACCTGTGGCTGGACGGGGCGGACGCCTGGGCCGAATGGGGCTGGATCGGCCAACGCTTCCGGCTGGGGGACGCCGTGCTGGAAGTGGTCGAACGCATCACCCGCTGCACAGCAACGACGGTCGACCCCCAGACGGGAGAGGTCTCGGGCAATACTCTTGCCGCGCTGGAAAGCGGTTACGGCCACCAGGACTTCGGCGTCTTTGCCCGTGTGGTCGACGGCGGCAGCATCGCCGCAGGCGACGAATGGAGACCCGCATGACCCTGCAATTCGCCCTGGCACCCGAACCCGAGGACGAAGCGCGCGAACGTGGCCGGTTGCTGTTCGCCGGTCCCGTCACCTTTGTCAAAGGCGTGGTGGCGATGTCCGGCCTGCCCCCGGCCGACCGGCTGGAAGTCTGCTTTGCCGGACGGTCCAACGTCGGCAAATCCAGCCTGATCAACGCCTTGACCGGCCGCAAGACCTTGGCTCGGGCGTCCAACACTCCGGGCCGGACGCAAGAAATCAACTACTTCGCCTTGGGCGAAGAGCGGTATCTGGTCGACCTGCCGGGCTATGGCTATGCAGAGGCCCCGGTGGCGGTGGTCGCCAAGTGGCAGGCGCTGCTGAAGCAGTATCTCTCCGGCCGGGTCACCTTGCGCCGCGCTTTCGTGCTGATCGATGCGCGGCATGGGGTCAAGGCGGTGGACGAGGAGATTCTCAAGCTTCTCGATCGCTCGGCCGTGACCTTCCAGGCGGTGCTGACCAAGGTCGACAAGATCAACCGGGTCGAGCGTGAAGCGGTGATCGACCAGGTGAAGGGCGCCTTGGGGAAGCATCCGGCGGCCTATCCCGAACTTGTCGTGACCAGTTCCGAGAAGGGCGAAGGGATCGAAACCCTGCGCGCGATCATCGCCACGATGGAGTGACCTAGCGGCCCGCGTCGTGATCGGGGTCGGCCCCCGGCACCGGGTCATAGCCCTGCCCGCCCCAGGGGTGGCAGCGGCAGATGCGGTGGGCGGTCAGGTAGCTGCCCTTCAGACCGCCATGCCGTTCCAGCGCCTCCAGCGCATAGGCCGAGCAGGTGGGCTGGAAACGGCAGCCATGTCCGACCCAGGGCGACAGCAGCAGGCGATAGGCGCGGACGGGCAGCGCGACAAGATGCGCCAGCGGAGTCATGCCCGGCCTCGATGCACCGAAAGCAGCGCCTGCTCCAGGTCCGCCCGCAGGTCGGCGTAGGGGCGCGCGACGGTGGCTTCGGGCCGGGCCACAAGGACGTAGTCCCAGCCGGGCAACGCACGGGGGGCAAGCACCTCGCGCGCCAGGGCCCGCAGGCGGCGCTTGGCGCGATTGCGCAGGACCGCGTTGCCGATCTTCTTCGACGCGGTAAAGCCGATGCGGGACCGCGGATCGCCATCCGCCCGGTCACGGGCCTGAAGCAGGAAGCCCCCGGTTCCCTGCCGCCGCGCCGACGCGGCCCTGAGATAGTCGGCACGCTTTGTCAGCACGCAAAGCGAAACCGCCGGAGAGCCGTCGGGCGCTGCGGCAGCGATGCCTTGGCCCTGGGTCTCCGGCGGTGTCATGTGCTTGGTGTCCTGACGCCCCAGGGGGCGCGTGATCAGGCGGTCAGCTTGTGACGGCCCTTGGCGCGGCGGGCGGCCAGGACCAGACGGCCGTTCTTGGTGGCCATGCGCGCACGAAAGCCGTGGCGGCGCTTGCGAACCAGGTTCGACGGTTGAAAGGTGCGCTTCATCGCGGCTCTCCATTAGACTTGACCCGAACCCGGTGGATTCCGATGCGGATTCGGGGGGGCCCATAACTTGAAGCCCGTCCTTTACGGGCGGTTTCGGCCCAAGTCAACGCAGGCCAAGCGGATTTCCTGCAACATTTCGCTACAGTCGCCCGGGAAATGTTTCAGTTCACTGGCGATTGCACCGCGACGCATCAACGCCGCGTGAAACCCCTGTCCCCTGCGAGCGACCTGCGCCATGGTCATCCCCCATGCAAGGACCTGACGTGCCCCCCCCTTCCGCGACACCCGATGCCCGTTCATGGCTGAAGCGCCTGCCGATCCTGGTGATTCTGGCCACCGCCCTGCTGGGCGCGGTATTGCTTCGCGATGAGCTTGGCTTCGAGACGCTGGCCCGCCACCGCGAAGACCTGCTGGCCTTCCGCGATGCGCATTACCTTTGGGCCGTGCTGGGGTTCCTGTCCGCCTATGTGGTGATTGTCGCTCTCAGCCTGCCGGGCGGCACGGTGGCAACGCTGACGGGCGGGTTCCTCTTCGGCCTTTTTCCCGGCGTGCTTTACAACGTGGCGGGCGCGGGCACCGGGGCGGTCCTGGTGTTCCTGGCCGCGCGCACGGGGTTTGGCGCGGCCCTGGCGCAAAGGCTGGAGACGGCGGGCGGCAAGGCGGCACGTTTGCAGGCCTCCCTGCGCGAGAATGAATGGTCGGTCCTGTTCCTGATGCGCCTGGTGCCGCTGGTGCCCTTCTTCATCGCCAACCTGATCCCGGCCTTCGTCGGCACCGGGCTTTACCGCTTTGCCGTCTCGACCTTCATCGGGATCATTCCGGGGGCGCTGGTCTTCACCTCGGTCGGGTCGGGCCTGGGCGAGGTCTTCGCGCGGGGCGAGGCTCCGGACCTTGGGATCATCTTCACGCCGCCGGTTCTGTTTCCGCTGCTTGGCCTTGCCGCACTGGCGGCGCTGCCGATGCTGCTGCGGGCCATCAAGGGAGTGCCATGAATGCAGCGGATCGAAACGGATATCTGCGTGATCGGCGCCGGGTCCGGGGGTCTGTCGGTCGCCGCGGGGGCCGTGCAGATGGGCGCGCGGGTCGTGCTGATCGAAGCGGGCGAGATGGGCGGCGACTGCCTGAACTCGGGCTGCGTGCCCTCGAAGGCGCTGATCGCCGCCGCAAAGGCGGCCGAGGCGCAGCGGCGCGGGTTCCGCGGGGTCGCGCCAGTCCCCCCGCAGGTGGATTTCGCCGCCGTGAAGGATCACCTGCGGGCGGTGATCGACGAGATTGCCCCGGTCGACAGCCAGGAACGGTTCGAGGGCCTGGGCTGCACGGTGATCCGCGCCTTTGCCCGCTTCACCGGCCCGCGGGAAGTCCAGGCGGGCGACACGATGGTCCGCGCCCGGCGCTTCGTGATCGCCACCGGCTCGCACGCGCTGGTGCCGCCGATCCAGGGGGTAGAGACGGTCCCCTACCTGACCAACGAGACGATCTTCGGCCTGCGCGACCGACCGCAGCATCTGATCGTCATCGGCGGCGGTCCCATCGGCGTCGAGCTGGCACAGGCGCATCGGCGGCTGGGCTGCGAGGTGACGGTGATCGAGGGCGCGCGCGTCCTGGGCCGCGAGGACCCCGAGCTTGCCGCCGTGGTGATCGCCGCGCTGCAAGCCGAGGGACTCACTCTGGTCGAGGGCCAGCCCGTCGTGCGGCTTTCGGGCAGCGACGGGATGGTCGAGGTCACGCTGGGCGACGGTCGGCAGATCACGGGCTCGCACCTCTTGCTGGCCGTTGGTCGCAAGGTGGCGCTGGAGGGGATGAACCTCGAGGCGGCGGGCGTGGACTACACGTCAAAGGGTGTCACGGTGGACGGCCGGTTGCGGTCGTCGAACCGGCGCGTCCATGCCGTGGGCGACGTGGCAGGCGGGTTGCAGTTCACGCATGTCGCGGCCTGGCACGCGGGGATCGTGATCCGCCAGGCCGTGCTGGGCCTGCCCGCCAGGGCCGACCCGCGCGCGCTGTCGCGGGCCACCTACACCGACCCCGAACTGGCCCAGGCGGGGCTGACCGAAGCCGAAGCGCGCAAGCTGCACGGCGCTGCGGTCAGCGTGGTGCGGGCCGAGTTCGCCCACAACGACCGCGCGCTGGCCGAGGGCAAGGGCAAGGGGCTGATCAAGGTGATGGTCGTCAAGGGACGCCCGGTCGGCGCCAGCATCGTCGGCCCGCAGGCCGGAGAATTGATCGGGCTTTGGGCCCTGGCAATCTCGTCCAGGCTGAAGATGTCCGCCATCGCCGCGATGGTCGCGCCCTATCCCACGCTGGGAGAGGTTTCCAAACGCGCGGCGGGTGCCTATTTTAGCCCTACGCTGTTTGAAAACCCGACGTTGAAGCGCCTGGTCAGGGTCGTGCAACGCTGGGTTCCATGAAGCCGGACAAGGAAGGTTCGGGTGGCCGAAAGACGCAAGAGATTTCTCAAGACGCTTTCGGGGCGCTTCCTGATGCTGACGGTCATCTTCGTGATGCTGGCCGAAGTGCTGATCTTTGTCCCTTCGATCGCGCGGTTCCGGGCCGATTTCATGCTGACCCGGCTGAAGCAGGCCCAGATTGCGGCCCTGACCCAGCTTGCGGCCGAAGACATGGTCTCGCCCGAGCTGGAGGCCGAGCTTCTGGCCAATGCCGAGGTCTTCAACGTCGTGTTGCGGCGCGACGAGGTGCGGCAGCTGGTGCTGTCCTCGCCCGTTCCAGACGAGATCCATGACACGTTCGACCTGCGCATGGCCGGCCCGCTGGAGCTGATCCGCGATGCCTTCGCGGTGCTTTTCGACCCGCAGAACCGGATTGTGCGGGTGATCGGCTATCCCGTGCAGGACGCCGGTACCCTGATCGAGGTGACGATCGAGACCAAGCCCCTGCGCGATGCGATGCTGGACTACGGCTTGCGCATCCTGATCCTGTCGGCGCTGATCTCGATCGTGACCGCGCTTTTGCTGTTCCTTGCGGTGCAACGCCTGCTGGTCACCCCGATCCGGCGCGTGGTGCATCACATGAAGACCTATGCCGAGGCGCCCGAGGACGCTCGCCGGGTGATCGAACCCAACGCGGATGTCGAGGAATTGCGCTCGGCCGAGGAAGCGCTGCAGTCGATGCAGATGCAGTTGACGAATGCGCTGCGGCAGAAGGAACGGCTGGCCCAGCTGGGCGGGGCCGTGGCGAAGATCAGCCATGACCTGCGCAACATCCTGACCACGGCGCAGCTTTTCGCCGACCGGCTTGAAGGCAGCGCCGATCCTGTCGTCGCCAGGGCAGCACCAAAGCTGATCAACTCGATCAGCCGGGCGGTGTCCTTGTGCGAATCGACCCTGGCCTTCGGCAAGGCCGAAGAGCCGCCGCCGCAGCTTCGCCGCCTGAACCTGGCGCAGCTGGTGGGCGAGGTGGCCGAGGGCGAGGCTCTGGGGGCCGAAAGCTCGATCACCTGCCTGATCGAGGTGCCGCCGGGCCTGATCATCCGCGCTGACGGCGAGCAGCTTTACCGGGTGTTGTCCAATCTGATCCGCAACGCCCGGCAGGCCATCGACGCGACCAGCCAACCCGGCACGATCGAGATTTCCGCCGGCGAAGACGAGAGCGAGTGGTGGATCCGGGTCGGCGACACCGGACCCGGCCTGCCCCCGAAGGCACGCGAACACCTGTTCGCGGCGTTCCAGGGCGGCGCGCGCAAGGGCGGCACCGGGCTTGGACTTGCCATCGCCGCCGAACTGGTCCGCGGCCACGGCGGCCGGCTGGACCTTGTGCGCAGCGACGCCGACGGCACCGAATTCGCCATCCATCTGCCGAAGGAAACTACCGACCCCGCCCCGTGATTTCGCCCTTGCATTGCCCGCCGCGCAAGGCTACATCGCCCGGCAGTGCGGACCCGTAGCTCAGCTGGATAGAGCATCAGACTACGAATCTGAGGGTCGGGCGTTCGAATCGCTCCGGGTCCGCCA
>PNNE01000343.1 GCA_013824055.1 Rhodobacter sp.
GGCGTTCCGTGGTTGTAGCGCGAGGTCCCGAAATAGACGTCGTTCAGGTCGGTATGGCTGTCGAACTGGATCATCCCCACCGGCCCCGGATTTGGCCGCGCCTTCGCGACCGCCCGCAGGATGGGCAGGCTGCACAGATGATCCCCGCCCCCGGTCAAGGGCCGCACCCCCGCCGCCACGACCCGGTCATAGAACGCCTCCATCCGCGCCATCGAATCCATCAGATCGCCGGGGTTGGGCGCCACGTCCCCCAGGTCGGCACAGCGCGCCAGGGTGAAAGGCGCCACCCAGGTCGCCCCGTTCTGCGCCCGGATCATCGTGGACAGGTCGCGCAACTGGCGCGGTCCGTGCCGCGGACCGGGGCGATTGGTGGTCCCACCATCCCAGGGCGCTCCGATCAGCCCGATCTGCACCTGCCCGAACCGGGGATGGTCGAACGGCACATGCGGCAGCCGCATGAAGGTCGGCACTCCGGCAAAGCGCGGCAGATCAAAGCCCGAGACCGGCTGGAAGAACGTGTCCGTCATCAGTGACCCCCTGATTCCCGACCCGATCTGACCACCCTGCCCCCGTCTTGTCAGGCCCGGATGCGACATCGTCCACGGGGAAAGCCGCCTTCCGCGCACGCCGCCCCTTGACCCGACAACCGTGATCCGTCCTTATCAAACCAACCCGTCCCCCAAGGATTGCGCAGATGTTTTCCAAGACCTCCGACCCCACCTCAGCCCCGCCCGTGCCGCGCCCCTCGGCGCCCGGCACCAACTCGGCCCGCTCGGTCCTCGGCGCAGACCTGCGCATCACCGGCGAGATCAGCTCCTCCGGCTCGGTCGAGGTGCTGGGCGAGATCGAAGGCAACATCACCGCGAACGGCCTCAGCATCGGGCAAGAGGGCCGGGTGAAAGGCTCGATCAACGCCCATACCGTCGAGGTGAAGGGCAAGTTCGACGGCAAGGTCTCGTGCGAAAGCTTCACGCTGCGCGCCTCGTCCGAAGTGAAGGCCGACGTGAACGCGGTCGCCCTGGTCATCGAAAGCGGCGCCCGGATCGAGGGGCGTTTCACCAAGCCAAAGGCCTAGACGGCCGCTTTGGGCGGGATCGCATAGGTCAGGCCTGCCCGCGCCACCGGCTCGGGCGCTCCCTCGCTGAACACCATGACATCGCCCACCGCCAGGCTGCGCCCCAGCTTCAGCACCCGCGCCTCGCCCAGCAGATCGCGCCCCGCCGCGGGCTTGCGCATGAAGTCGATCGCGCAATTCGTCGTCACCGCCAGCGCAACCGGCCCGATCCGCGCCAGGATCGCCAGATAGATCGCCACATCCGCCAGGGCAAAGATCGACGGCCCGCTGACCGTGCCACCCGGCCGCAGGTGCCGCTCGGCCACCCGCAGGCGCAGGACCACGCCCTCCGGCCCGACCCGCTCCACCGCGAAATCATCGGCCACCTGGCCGAACTCGCGCGAAAGGAACGTGGTCAGCGCCGCCTGATCCATCCGAAGCTGCATCTTCCCCTCATCCGCCGCCGCTCCTAGACTGGCGTCACGCAATGGGGGACGCAATGGGGGACGCAATGGGGGACAGCCTGATCCGACGCGACGTCCAGGATGGGGTCGCCACCGTCACTCTCGCGTCGCCGCAGACGCTGAATGCGCTCTCCACGCCGATGCTGATGACCCTGGCCGAGACCTTCGCGGCCATCGCCATCGACGACCGCGTCCGCGTCGTGATCCTGGCCGCCGAGGGCAAGGCCTTCTCCGCCGGTCACGACCTGAAAGAGATGCAGTCCTTCCGCTCTGCGTCCGATGGGGGCGAAGCGCAGTTCCATGCCCTCTTCGACCGCTGTGCCGACGTGATGCAGCAGATCGCCGCCCTGCCCCAGCCGGTGATCGCCCAGGTCCAGGGCGTCGCCACTGCCGCCGGTTGCCAGCTGGCCTGCACCTGCGACCTGATCACCGCCTCGCAAACCGCGCGCTTCGGGGTGAACGGCATCAACCTTGGCCTCTTCTGCGCGACCCCCGCCGTCGCCCTGACCCGCCGCCTGGCTCCCGGTGCCGCCTTCGAGCTGCTGACCACCGGCGAATTCCTGTCTGCCGAACGCGCCCATGCGTTGGGCGTCGTCAACCGGCTTGCCTCGCCCGACCAGCTGGAAGCCGAAACCCTGACTTGCCCAACCATCGCGTCGAAAGACCCGGCCGCGATCCGCCTTGGCAAACGCGCCTTCCAGGCCCAGCTTGGCCAGCCCCTGCGCGAGGCCTACGCCGTGGCCGGCAGCCTCATGGTGGAAAACGTCATGCTTCCCGACACCGCCGAGGGCATCCAGGCCTTTCTCGACCGGCGCCCGCAGACCTGACCGGGGTCAGCCGCCGAAGCTTTCGCGCCGCCGCAGCAGCAGCGCCATCAGCGCCAGCCCGGTGACCGCCAGCGCAAGGCAGACGGCATAGACCAGCCCCGGCCCGCCCAGCGCCAGAAGCCCCGCCCCGACCGACGGCGCCGCCGCCGAGGCCAGGATCGGCGCCACCGCCGCCGCCCCGGAAATCGCGCCAAAGCCCTGACGGCCCAGGATCTCGGCGATCAGCACCGGCCGCAGGATCGAGGTCAGCCCGATCCCCGCGCCCTGCGCCAGGGCGAACCCGAAGATCAGCAGCGGCGCGGCCCCGGCCAGCCAAAGAAGCACCCCGGCCAGCACCATTCCGCCCAGCGAGGCCATCGTCGCCTGGGTCGTCGTCACCCGCGCCCCCGCCGCCAGCAGGACCAGCCGCCCGGCAACCTGGGCAGGGCCGATGCAGGCCGCCGCCAGCGCCGCAAGCCCCGCTGCGGCCCCCCGGTCGGCAAACAGGATCAGCGCATAGGTGATCAGGATGCCGTGGTTCAGATAGACTGCCAGAAAGCCCAGCGCGATGATCCAGAAGGCGGGTTTCCGCAGTGCGGCCTGCAAGACTCCCGGCGGGTTGGGTGGCACGACCTGCCCCGCCCGCTCGCGCCGGCGCAACTGCCGGACGGCAAGCGCGTTCAGCGGCATCGCCAGCACGACCAGCCCGGCAAAGACGACCAGCGCGCCCTGCCCGCCCAGCGCGTTGCCCAGCCAGTGCCCCAGCGGAAAGGCCAGCGTGCCGGCAAAGCCCGCGACCAGCGTGACGCTGGTGATCGCCGCCCGCGCGCCGTCGCCCAGACGTCGGGTCAGGAAGGCGAAACAGGTCTCGTACAGACTGCCCGCCTGCGCGACCCCGATCAGCGCCCAAAGCGCCAGCCACCCGGCCAGGCTGCCGGCAAACCCCAGGCCCGCCACGCCCAGCGCGCAAAGCCCAGGCAGCCAGATCAGCATCTCGCCGCCCAGGCCCCGGTCCACCAGCCGCCCGGTAAAGGGCGTCAGCGCCGCCATGATCAGGAAGGCCAGTGTCGGACCCAGCGCCAGCTCGCCCTTGGTCCAGCCCGTCGCCGCCACCAGGTCCGGCAGCAGCGCCGGAAAGGAATAATAGCAGCCCGCATAGATCAGCGTCTGACCCACCGCCAGCAGCCAGACCGCCGCGCCGCCCTTCTCGATCACCGGAATGTACCCGCCAGGAGAACCTCCTCGTGCGCCTTCGGCTTCTCGTCGCGCGCGTCCCAGCGAGGAGGGACGAAGTCCAACGACGAGCGGCCCCCAAGCGACCAGGCAAAAGACATTGGCAAGTCCCTGACGTCCGCGGTCAAATCTTTGATCCCAAGGGGATTGCCAGGCTTGTCCACCCTGGCCACCCCGCGCTCAGATCCCGTAGATCTCGCCGAACTTGGCCTCCAGATAGTCCAGCAGCGGGGCTTCCGACGGCTCGAACCCGCAGGCCCGCCTGACGACATCCCGCGGCTCGTAAAGCCCGCCATGCCGCTGCAGCCGCTCGCGCAGCCAACCCGTCGCCGCCGACACGTCCCCCCGGGCCATCTGGCTGTCCAGTCCCGGAACCTCGGTCCGCAGCGCCTTGACCAGGCAGCCCGCATAGACATTGCCCAGAGTGTAGGTCGGGAAGTAGCCGAAAAGCCCGCAGGACCAGTGCACGTCCTGCAGCATCCCGTTCGAGGGCCGATCCACCGCCACGCCAAAATCCGCCCGGAACCTGTCGTTCCAGGCCGCCTCGAGATCGGCCACGTCAAGCTCGCCCCTGATCAGGGCCCGCTCCAGATCGAACCGCAGCATGACATGCAGGTTGTAATGCACCTCGTCCGCTTCGGTCCGGATATACCCAGGATGCACCCGGTTCACCGCCTTGTAGAACCCGTCCGCATCGGCGATGCCGAAGTCCCCGAAGATCTCGCGCATCCGGCCGTAAAGCCAGGTGGTGAAGGCCCGGCTTCGTCCCAGCTGGTTTTCGTAGGACCGGCTCTGGCTTTCATGCACGCCCATCGACACACCGCGCCCGATGGGGGTCAGAGCATGGTCCGCGTCGATTCCCTGCTCATAAGCCGCGTGTCCGACCTCGTGGATGGTGGAGTAAAGGCAGTTGAACGGATCCGTCTCGGAAACCCGCGTGGTGATCCGCACGTCATGGCCCGAGCCAGAGCTGAACGGATGCACCGCCAGATCGACCCGGCCCCGCGACCAGTCATAGCCGAAGACCGTCGCCAGCTCCCGGCTCAGCGCAAGCTGATCGTCCTGCCCGAAGGTCCCGACCACGCCAGGTGGCGCCTTCGCCCCCAGCACCCTTTCGCGCAGGCTGACCAGGCGCGGCCGCATCGCATCGAACATCGCCGCGATCGCCGCCCCGGTCATTCCCGGCTCGTAGTCGTCGACCAGCGCGTCGTAGGGATCGCCCCCGGCCGCCAGCGCCGCGCCCTCGGCGCGCTTCAGGTCAACGACCTTGCGCAGGGTCGGCAGGAAGCCCGCCACATCCTGTCGCCCCCGGCAGTCGGCCCAGACCCCCTGGGCCAGCGACATCGTCGTCGCGATCTCTTCGGCCAGCCTTGCCGGCACCTTCATCGCCCGCGCATGGGACCGCCGGATCTGCCGCAACTGCGCCTCGCCCACCGCGTCCGGTGCCTTGGCCATCGCAAGCCATTCGGCCAGCCGCGGGTCGGTGCGCCGCGCGTGCAGCACGGCTTCCAGCGCCCCGATCTCCTCGGACCGCTGCCCGGCCGCGCCCTCGGGCATCATCGTCTCCTGGTCCCAGCCCAGACGTCCCGCGACCTGAGCCAAAGCCTCGGTCTGGCGCTGGAACGCCATCAGATCATCATAGGCGTTCATGCCGTGCCTTCCCGGATCGACCCCGAAACGGGGTATTGCGACAGATGCCGCGCCCGCAGGACCAGCACCCAAAGGATCACCGCACCGATCTGGTGGGTGATCGCCACGTGGACATGCGCCACAGTCAGGACCGTCGCGATGCCCAGGACCATCTGCACGACCATCATCGCCATGACCTGATGGAACGCCGCCTGCGTCGCCTGGTATGCGGACTTCCGCCCCCGCAGCCAGACCACGATGCAGAAGATCAACAGCAGATAGCCCGACATGCGGTGGACGAACTGCACCAGGCCCGGGTTCTCGAAGAAGGCATGCCAGACCGGAAGCGACCCGCCCTGCCCGTCCGGGACATAGAAGGCGTCCGCCGGGAAGAATTGCCCGTTCATCAGGGGCCAGGTCGGGAACGCCCGCCCCGCATCGATCCCCGCCACCAGCGCGCCGAGCAGGATCTGCAGGAAGGTGAAATGCATCAGCCCGGTGGACAGCGAGACAAGCTTCGCCTCCCGCCCGCGCCGGGCGGTCATCAATTCGGCCTCGCTGCGTCCCAGCAGAAAGACATACCAGGCCAGAAAACCCAGGATGACGAAAGCCAGTCCCAGATGCACCGCCAGCCGGTACGAGGCGACGTCAAGCCGCTCCCCGGTCAGCCCAGAGGCAACCATCCACCACCCGATCGCTCCCTGCGCCCCGCCAAGGGCGCCAAGAAACAGCAGCCGACCGGTCCAGCCCGGCGGGATCTGCCTTGCGACGGCAAACCCGATGAAGCCCACCGCCCAGACCAGGCCAATCAAGCGGCCAAGCTGCCGATGGCCCCATTCCCACCAGTAGATGACCTTGAACTCCTCCAGGCTCATCCCCTTGTTCTGCAACTGGTATTCCGGAATCTCCCGGTACTTGTCGAACTCTGACTGCCACTGCTCCGCGTTCAGGGGCGGCAGCGCGCCGGTCACCGGCTGCCATTCGGTGATCGACAGCCCGCTGTCGGTCAACCGCGTCAGACCGCCCACCGCGATCATCGTCGCAACCAGCAGGAACAGCGCCAACAGCCACAGCCGGATGCCGCGCCGCGCCCCCTTGGGCCGCGCGTCGATGCCCCCGCCAGCCGGGGTCGCCGCACCCTTCTGCTCTGCACCGACCTCTTCGAAAATGCTGCGCTTCGTGGCCATCTGTTCACCCTTCCGTCTTGGCCCGGACACTAGGCCCCGCCACCCCCGCCTTCAAGGCCCTGCGGCAACGGGCACACGCGCTTGAGCATCCGCCCCGCTTCCTGTATCCCCGCGTTTTGATCCCTGCCCGAAAGCCTGACCGATGAAATTCCTCGACCTCGCGCGCGTCCATATCCGCTCTGGCGGCGGCGGTGCCGGCTGCGTGTCGTTCCGGCGCGAGAAATTCGTCGAATTCGGCGGTCCCGACGGTGGTGACGGCGGCAAC
>PNNE01000205.1 GCA_013824055.1 Rhodobacter sp.
CCATGCCTGCGCGCGGACACAAGCCGGACGCCTGCGCCCTATTCGGCCGCGTGCGGTTTTTGCGCAGGACGGGCGAGGGCGTCTTCCAGCAGCGAGATCCGGCCCTGCAAGAGTGCCACGTCGACCTGGTTGCGGGCGATGGTGTCGGCCAGGACCAGCGGGTCGGGGGCGACGGGTTCGACGTCCTTCTTGCCGATGAAACGCCCCAGCGCCCAGGAGAGGAAGCGCGACAGGTCGTCCATCGCCAGATACATCGACGGCACCACGACCAGGCTCAGGACCGTCGAGACGATGATCCCGCCCATCACGGCGATGGCCATCGGGGCGCGGAAGGCCCCCCCTTCGCCGACACCCAGCGCCGAGGGCAGCATCCCGGCCGACATGGCGATCGAGGTCATGACGATGGGGCGCGCGCGCTTGTGACCGGCCTCGATCACCGCCTCGATCCGGTCCATGCCACGGACCCGCATCTCGATGGCGAAGTCGATCAGCAGGATCGCGTTCTTCGCCACGATCCCCATCAGCATCAGGATGCCGATCAGCACCGGCATCGACAGCGGGTTCTGCGTGATGATCAGCGCCGCGGCCACACCGCCCACCGACAGAAGCAGCGAGAAGATGATGGTGATCGGCTGCAGGACCGAGTGGAACAGAAGGATCAGCACGAACATCATCAAGAGGACGCCCAGGATCATCGCGTTCTGGAAGCTGCCCAGCAGCTCGGCCTGGACCTCGGCGTCGCCCGAAGGCGTGACCTGGACCGAAGCGGGCAGGCCCAGGGTCGGCAGGATCTCATGGAAGCGGGCGGTGGCCTGGTCCAGCACGTAGCCCGGCGCGATGTCGGCGCCCAGCGTGGCGACGCGCAGGCGGTTCAGGCGCTTCACCACCGAGGGGCCTTCGGCGACCTCGACCGTGGCGACGGTCGCCAGCGGCACCGGGCCGCTTGCGGTCATCACCCTCAGGGCCGAAATCCGGGCGAGGTTGTCGCGCGACGCTTCGTCCAGCTGCACCCGGATCGGGATCAGCCGGTTGTCGATGGACAGCTTGCCAAGGGCTGCCGAGACATCGCCGATGGTGGCGACGCGGACCACGGCGGCAATCTGCTGGACGGTGACGCCCAGACGCGCCGCCTCGTCGGCCTTGGGCGTGATCTGGATTTCGGGCCGGGGCAGGGCGGCCTCGGTCGAGGTGTTGAGGAACATCGGTTCGTCCCGCAGCGCCACTTCGATCTGCTGGATGGCGCGGTTCAGGTCGTCCTCGTCGTCCGACAGGATGTCATAGCTGAACGGACGCGCGCCGCCGCCCATCGTCGCGGCCTTGAAGGCGCGGACGTCGGGGATGGTCTTCAGCGCCTCGAACACCTCGGTCTCGATCTCGCTTTGCGGGCGGATGCGGCCCTCGGACGGGATTTCGGGGATCAGGGCGCCGATGCCGGGCAGGGCTTCGCCAAGCTCGATCAGCTTGCGCTGCAACCCGTTGTCCAGCCGGTCCAGGATGATGGTAAAGGTGGCGCGGCGGGTGTCGCGTTCGCCAAGCGGGGTCGAGCCGCCGATGACCAGGACGGATTGGACGCCGTCGATGTCCTTGACGATCTCGCGCATCGCGTCGGTGGTGGCCGCCGTGTCGTCGAGGGTGGAGCCTGGGGGCAGTTCCACCGAGACGACGATGCGGCTTTCATCCTCGGGCGGGAACAGGCTGCCGGGGACCTGCAGCATGGCGATGACCGAGAAGATCACCACGATCACGGCGACGACCAGGGTGATGTAGTAGGTCGGCACCGCCAGCCAGCGGCGGGTCTTCGAGCGGCGGACCTTCGTGGTCGCGTGGACAAGCCACAGGTAGCCGCGCATGATCGCGCCGTCGCTCTGATCCTCGTGCCCCTGGGCGTCCTTGGTCCGCATGAGGTAGGCGGCCATCATCGGTGTGATCAGGCGCGCGACCAGCAGCGAGAACAGGACGGCGATGGCGACAGTCAGGCCGAATTGCTGGAAATACTGGCCGGGAATACCGGGCATGAAGCTGACGGGGACAAAGACCGCGACGATGGTGAAGGTGGTGGCGATGACGGCAAGGCCGATCTCGTCCGCGGCCTCGATCGCGGCGCGGTAGGGGGTCTTGCCCATGCGGATGTGGCGGGCGATGTTCTCGATCTCGACGATGGCGTCATCGACCAGGATGCCGGTCGCCAGCGTCAGGGCCAGGAAGCTGACCAGGTTCAGCGAAAAGCCCAGCATGTCCATCAGCCAGAAGGTCGGGATCGCCGACAAGGGCAGCGCCACGGCCGCGATCAGCGTGGCACGCCAGTTCCGCAGAAAGGCCAGCACGACGAGGATGGCCAGAATCCCGCCTTCCAGCAGGGTGTGGATGGCGGCCTTGTAGTTGCCGTAGGTGTAAAAGACGGAATCGTCGACCATCGTGATGCCGACGTTGGGGAATTGCTGGCGCAGGTCCTCGACCACCCCGTTGGTGATCTCGGCCACCGAGACCTCGGACGCGCCCTTCGAGCGGAAGACAAGGAAGGTGACACCCGGCTCGCCGTTGATGCGGCTGAAGCTTTTCAGCTCTTCATAGCTGTCGATCACCTGGCCAAGGTCGGACAGTTTGACAAAGCGCCCCGAGGGCAGCGCGATGGTGGTGTTGGCAAGGCTTTCGACGGTGCCGCTGTCGCCCAGAGTGCGGATCACCTGTTCGCCGGTGCCAAGGCTGATCCGTCCGGCGCCAAGGTTGGCGTTGGTCTGGGCGATCTGGGCGCTGATCGCCTGGGCGGTCACGCCGAAGCTGTCCAGCCGCACGGGGTCGAGTTCGACCCGGATCTCGCGGTCGGCCCCGCCGATCCGGGTGACGCGGCCGACGCCGGGCTTGCCCTGCAACGCGCGGGTGACGGTGTTGTCGACGAACCACGAGATTTCCTCCATCGTCATGTCGGGGGCGGTGACCGAGAAGGTCATGATCGCCTGGCCCTCGACGTCGATGCGGGTGACGATGGGGGCCTCGATCCCGCCCGGCAGGTCGCCGCGGATCTGGTCGACGGCGTCCTTGACGTCCTGGACGGCCTTGTCGGTCGGCACGTCCATCCGGAATTCGATGACGGTGGTAGAGACCCCGTCGGTCACGGTCGAGGTGACACGCTTGGCGCCGGTCAGCCCCGCGACGGCATCCTCGATTTCCTTGGTGATCTGGCTTTCCATCTCGGCCGGGGCCGCGCCCGACTGGGCGACGGAAACGGCAACCAGGGGCACGTCGATGTTCGGGAAGCGGGTGATCGGCAGGGCATTGAAGCTTTGCCAGCCCAGGACCAGCAGCAGGAAGAAGCCAAGCAGCGGCGCGACCGGATTGCGGATCGACCAGGCGGAGAAGTTCATGGTCGCGCTCCTCAGTTCACGGCGGCGGGGGCGGGGACCGGGTTGATCCGGTCGCCGGGACGGACGAAGGCGCCGGCCTTGGTCACGACAAGATCGCCCTGGTTCAGCCCCTCGGTGATCTCGACCAGGCCGCCGTCGCGGATGCCGGTCTTGACGGCGACACGCTCGACGACGCCATCGGTGACGCGCATCACGGTGGCCCCCTCGGTCGAAGAGCCGATGGCGGTGACGGGGACGGCCAGGGCTTCGGTCCGGGCCGCCAGGATCTCGGCCTCGACGAACATGCCGGTGCGCAGCGACGCGTTGGAGCTGTCCACCGTGATCCGGGCACGGCCCAGACGCGTCACCGGGTCGATCGAGGGCTCGACCAGGCGCAGGGTGCCTTCCAGCACGCCGTCCATGCCGACAGCGCGCAGCTGCGCCGTCTGGCCGGGGGCAAGGCGCAACAGGTCCGTCTCGGCGACATCGGCGCGCAGTTCCAGGGCCGCGTCACGGGTGATGACGAACATCGGCTGGCCCGCCGCCGTGGCGATGGCACCGATCCTGGCGTTGCGCGCGACGATCTTGCCGGCGACGGGGGCCTTCACTTCGGTGCGGGACAGCATCAGGGCCACATTCTCCAGCCGCGCCTCGGCCAGGGCCAGTTGCGCGCGGGCGGATTCAAGGCCCTGGGTGGCGACCATGACGCGGGCATCGGCCGAAAGCGCGGCTGCGCGCGCCGTATCGGCCTGGGCCTGGGGCGCGGTGCCCTGTTCGCGCAGTCTGGCCGTGCGGTCGGCGACACGCTGCGCCTCATCCCGTGCGGTCTGGGCTTCGACGAGCTGGGCTTCGGCCTGGGCGATGCTGGACTTCGCGGCGGCGAGCGAGGCGGCGGTTTCGGACTTCTGCAACTCCAGCGTGGTCCTGGACAGGACAGCCAGCACCTGGCCCTCGGTCACCATGTCGCCCACGTCGACCAGAAGCTGGTCCAGCGGCTGACCTTCGACCAGGGGGGCGACCTGCACCTCTTCGACGGCGGCGATCAGGCCCGAGGCGATGATCCGGTCGGACAGCTGCGCCAGATCCACCGTGCTGACCGTGATCGCGGGCAGAACCGGGGCGGCCTCGGGGATGTTCTCGGCGGCGACAGCCTCTTGCGCCTGGGCGGGCAGAAGCGGGGCGAAGGCCAGGAGTGCGGCAAGGATCAAAGTCGGGCGCATGGGCTTAGCCTTCTGCTGTGTCGTTGGAAACATGGGCAAGGATGCCGTCGATCACGGCGACGACCTGCGCGGCAAGGGCGGGACTGGCCGGGCCGCACTGGGCGGTGCGGGTCGCCATCGCCTTCACCAGCATCACCAGCATCTGGCACTGGCCTTCATAGCGGGCACGGGCGTCTTCAAGCGGGCGGCGGGTGGCGTGGGCGAAGATCGCGGTCAGGAGGGAGACGATGGTTTCCTCCATCTGGCGCGCGACCTCGCCGATTTCCGGCTTGCGGATCGCGGCGGCGGTGATCTCGGCCCAGAGCTGGCCGTCCTTCATCGACTCTTCGCTGAAATGGGTCAGGATGCGCTCGCGCAGGCAGAGCATCGGGGTGTCCGACGTCTGGATCTGCGCGAACTCGCCCTGAATCTCGGCCAGGTCATAGCCGCACATCGCCTGGACGATGGCGGCCTTGGACGGAAAGTAGCGGTAGAAGTTTCCCACGCTCATCCCCGCGGCGCGGGCAAGGTCCTGCATCGAGGCACCGTCAAAGCCCTTTTCGGCAAAGGCCTGACGGATCGACGCCAGAATCTCGTGGCTGCGCGCGTCAGCCGCAGGACCGGGGGTGCCGGTGACGGGATCGGGCAGGTGGGGCATGTCAGCGGGCCTGAGAATGAACGTTCATTCACGCCAGATAGCGGAGCTTTCGCCGAGGTCAAGTGGCATTACGGCACAAGGGCCGCGCCGGATGTGTTGTGCTTCACTTTTCTGCCGATTTGGCCCAAAGGGGCGGCAGCAGAAGGACGAATGGCATGGCGACGGGCATCAGTTTCAACGTGACGGCGACCGATGGCGCGGCGCGGACCGGGGTGATCTCGACCCCGCGCGGACAGATTCGCACGCCCGCCTTCATGCCGGTGGGGACGGCCGCCACGGTGAAGGCGATGCTGCCGGAAAGCGTGGCGGCCACCGGGGCGGACATCCTGCTGGGCAACACCTACCACTTGATGCTGCGGCCCACGGCCGAACGGGTGGCGGCGCTGGGCGGGTTGCACCGGTTCATGAACTGGCAAAAGCCGATCCTGACCGACAGCGGCGGGTTCCAGGTCATGTCGCTGGGGGCCTTGCGCAAGCTGACCGAGGAAGGCGTCCGGTTTTCCTCGCACATCGACGGGTCCAAGCACATGCTGACCCCGGAACGCAGCATGGAGATCCAGAAGCTGCTGGGGTCGGACATCGTGATGTGCTTCGACGAATGTCCCGCGCTGCCCGCCACGGATGCCGAGGTGGCCAAGTCGATGCGCCTGTCGATGCGCTGGGCGCAAAGGTCTCGCGATGCCTTTGGCGACCGGCCGGGCCATGCGCTGTTCGGGATCATGCAGGGCGGCGTCACGCGCGATCTGCGCGAGGAAAGCGCCGAGGCGCTGAAGGCGATCGGCTTCGATGGTTACGCGGTGGGCGGGCTTGCGGTGGGCGAGGGGCAGGAGGCGATGTTCGGTGTTCTGGACTACGCGCCGGGGTTCCTGCCGGAAGACAAGCCGCGCTACCTGATGGGCGTGGGCAAGCCCGACGACATCGTCGGCGCGGTCGAACGCGGCATCGACATGATGGACTGCGTGCTGCCCTCGCGATCCGGGCGCACCGGGCAGGCCTGGACGGCGCGCGGTCAGGTCAACCTGCGCAACGCCCGCCACAAGGACGACCCGCGTCCGCTGGAAGAGGGCTGCCAATGCCCGGCCTGCCGAAGCTACTCCCGCGCCTACCTGCATCATGTGGTGAAGGCGGACGAGATCATCGGCTCGATGCTGCTGACCTGGCACAACCTGCACTATTATCAGGTGCTGATGCAGGGCCTGCGCGAGGCGATTGCGGGCGGGCGTCTGACGGGTTTCGTCGCAGCCTTCCATGCCAGGCGGGCCGAGGGCGATATCGAGCCGGCCTGACATCGAACTGGCCTGACATCGAACTGGCCTGACATCGAACTGGCCTGACATCGAACTGGCCTGACAAGCCACCCGCGCGAACCCGGCCTGTGCGCCAATGCAGAGCGGTATCCCGCCATGCGCTGGTTGTGGCGGGC
>PNNE01000134.1 GCA_013824055.1 Rhodobacter sp.
CCGTCGATCGTCTCGCGGGCAAGCCGTTCCAGCGGGTGCGAGATGACGAGAGTCATCGCTCCGTCCAGCAGGGCGGCGCGTGTCACATCCATCAGGTCATAGCCGACGACGACCATCGTGCCCGCCCTGCCGCTTGCTCGCAGGGCAGCAAGCGCCGCTGATCCCGCCGCCCGAGATGTACAGACCGGCAAGATCGGGGTGGTCGGTCAGCAGCCTTTCGGTCATTTCCTGCGCCACGGCGGCGGATTCAAAGGTGGACAGAGGCTCCAGCAGGACGAAATCGGGCGCGGATTCGCGGAAGTAGGACCGGAAACCGGCCTCGTTCATCTCCTGGTTCCGGTAGCGCGGGTTGCCCATCAGGATGCCGATCTTGCCGGGCGCCTTGCAGATGTTGGCAAAGGCCCAGGCCGAGGTGCGCCCGACCTTCCAGTTGTCCAGCCCGACATAGGACATCTGCCCGGTGACCGAGATCTGCGAGATCAGCGCAAAGACCGGGATACCCGTCGCCTGGATCTGCTCCAGGGCTTCGGTGACCAGCGGATGAACCGCCGAAGTCAGGCAGATGGCCTGGCAATCCCGGGCAAGGGCCAGCGCGCGGGCGGCGACGTTGTGCGGCGAGAGGTCCTCGAGAAACTCGATCCGAAGCTCGACATCGGCGCCAGCGGCCGTCGCGGCGGCCTGCTCCAGCCCGCGGGCGACGTTCTTGTAGAAGGGTCGGTGCGGTTGCAGCAGGAGAACCCCGAACCGCAGGCGGGGACGCGCGGCGGCCACGCGGGCCTGGATGCTGCCAAGGCCGTAGAAGCTGATGTCCCTGGCGGCCATCTCGACCCGTTCGCGCGTGGCCTGCCGCACGTTGGCGGCACCGGAGAGGACGCGGTTGACCGTCGCAACCGAGACGCCGGCGGCTTCGGCAAGGTCCGGGATCGTGGGGCGGCGCATTGAGACCCTGACATCTTTCGTATCAGATAGCTGAAGCCATGACACGAATGAGACTTTATAGTGTTTCCGCTATCATGGCGGGTTGATCTGACTTCCGTCAAGGCGCTTATCTTCCCGCATCAAGACCGGGCGGGACACCGAGTCTCTCGCCCTGCGGAGGAAGACAGCACAAGAGCGACGACCGCGGTCCCGGGTGGCCCGCAGCCAAGGGTCATTTCCTGGGGCGAAAACGCTTGTGCCGTTCGATCCCGCACCGGAATGCGAAGGGAGGACCAGGATGGACGATCTGCAATTCGGCACCCGCAACAAGCGCGGCGACTGGGCACCTGCCGCCCATCTGGAGCTGCCGCCCTTCTGGCGCCGCCCGTTCAGCCTGCCGAAGGTTCTGGCCTGGATTCCCGAATACCTGTTCCCGTGGAATGCCTTCCACATGGCGACCGCGCTGCTCTGGTGGTTCTTCGTCGTGCCGGATGTCGAGACGATGCAAACATTGGCCTGGGGCTGGGCGCTTTGGCTTTACGCGGTGAACGCCTCTGCGATCTTCGTCTTCTACGGCTCGGTCGAGCTCTTCTGGTATGTCCGCCGCAAGCAGGGCACCCGGTTCAAGTACAACGGCAAGTTCCCGGCCGATCAGCCCTCGGACGTGTTCTGGTTCAAGAGCCAGAACATCGACAACTTCCTGCGGTCGTTCTTCGTGTCCATCCCGCTCTGGACGCTGGTCGAGGTGCTGTTCCTCTGGGCCTTCGCCAACACCTGGGCCGTCTGGCTGCCGTGGGAGACCTACTGGCCCTGGCTGGTGGTGCTGGCGCTGATCAGCCCCGCGATCCACGAGGTGCATTTCTTCTGCATCCACCGGCTGATCCATGTGCCGATCCTGTACAAGTGGATCCACTCGGTTCACCACAATTCGGTCAACCCCAGCCCCTGGTCCAGCCTGTCGATGCACCCGGTGGAGGGGTTCCTCTATCACGCGGTCGCCTTCTGGCACCTGATCATCCCGTCCAACCCGCTGCTGGCGCTGTATCAGCTGCACCTGGCGGGCTTTGGCGCGGTGAACGGGCACATCGGCTTTGACAAGCTGGAACTGACCGAGGGCCGGACGCTGGATAGCCACGCCTATGCCCACTACCTGCACCACAAGTATTTCGAGGTGAACTACGGCGGCGACGGGCTGATCCCCTTGGATAAGTGGTTCGGCTACTGGCACGACGGAAGCAAAGAAGGCGAGGCGCTGATGAATGCGCGCTTCCAGAAGAAGAAGGCGCGGATGAACGCCAAGGCGGCCCGCAGCTGACCCCCGACACCAAGGACCGATCCCCGCGAGGAGGCGGGGGCTGGCCGAAGGCAACCCATCATCATCCCGTCGGACAAGACGGATCAAGGGAGGAGACAGACCAATGAGCTTCATGACGACTTTCGCCAGGGTGCTGGCAACGACGGCGCTGGTGTCGGCAGGATCGGCCGCGATGTCGGCGGACATTGCCGTCATCGGCGGGTCGAATGACGACGCCTTCTGGAACATCATCAAGAAGGGCATCGACGACACGACGCCGATGGTCGAGGCGAATGGCGGCAGCGTGAATTACCTGCGCCTGGTGAACTACGACAACTTCGCGCCGGATGTGGTCCAGCTGATCCGCACGGCGATTTCGATGGAAGTCGACGGCCTGGTCATCCCGAACTGGGTTCCCGAGGCCCAGGACCCGGCGATCAGGGAAGCCATCGCGGCGGGGATCACCGTGATCCTGATGAACGCGGGCGGGGCCGACAAGGCGCGCGAACTGGGTGCGATCAACTATGTCGGGTCGGATGAATACGTCGCCGGTCTGGCCGGTGGCGAATATTTCGGCAAGGCCGGAAAAAGGAACGTGATCTGCGTGAACACCCTGCCGGGTGCCGCCAATACCGAAGCGCGCTGCAAGGGCGTGATCGAAGGCGTTGTCGCCGCTGGCGGCAAGGGCACGCAACTGCCGCTGCCGACCACCAGCTTCGGCAATCCAACCGCCGTGGCCGAGGCCATCAAGGCCGAGCTGATCCAGGATGCGACGGTTGACGGCGTCATCACCATCTCGGCCGGCGATGCGGACAGCGCCGCGATCGCGGTTTCGCAGGCCGGTCAGGCGACCCCTGCGATGCTGGGGTCCTTCGACATGAACCCGGCCGGGCTGGACCGCATCAAGGCCGGAACGCAGGCGTTTGCCATCGACCAGCAACCCTATCTGCAGGCCTACCTGGCCGTCAGCCTGCTGGCTGCCCACATCAACTTCGGCACCGATCTGCCGGTGTTTCCGGTGCTGACCGGGCCGGGCATCGTCGATGCGTCCAACATCGACGCCACACTGGCCGGTGTGAAACTGGGCGCGCGCTAAGATGCTTCAACCCGGCCCGCATGACGTTGCGGGCCGGGTTTCGCCAGTCTTTCCCAACTCACAACAGGGGGGCAGCCAATGTCCAGCATTTCACCAGGCGGGCTCTTGCGCCGCCCCGAGGCCGGGGCCGCCCTTGGCCTGATCGCCGTCCTGATCTTCTTCGCCATCTTCGGCGGCCTCACCTTCCTGAAACCCGCCGGCATGTCGAGCTGGCTGAACGTCGCCGCGAACCTGGGCGTCATCGCGATTCCGCTGGGTCTGCTGATGATTGCCGGCGAACTCGACATCTCGGTCGGGGCGATGGTGCCGTTCGGAGCGATGACGGTGGCCGTCGTGTCGGGCCACTACGGCCTGTCGATCTGGGCGGGCATCTTCGTGGCGCTGAGCTTTGGCGTGGTGGTCGGGCTGGTGAACGGGTTTCTGGTCATCAAGACCGCCGTGCCGTCGCTGATCGTGACCCTTGGCAGTCTTTTTGCCGTGCAGGGCATCGTGCTGGGTCTGACGGTGCTGATCACCAGATCCACCTCGGTTGCGCTGACCACCGAAGGCCCGGCCAAGGCGATCTTCGGCGACTTTGTCATGGGCGGGCAGTTGCAGGTGATGGTGCTGTGGTGGCTGGCCCTGACGGCGCTGTATGTCTTCTTCGTCCACTTCAGCCCCTTCGGAAACTGGATCTTCGCCATGGGCGGCGACAAGGCTTCCGCCCGCAACGCCGGAATCCCGACCAACCGGCTGACGATGATCCTGTTCGTCCTCTCCTCCACCTCGGCGGCCTTTGTCGGGATGTGCCAGGCGATCCTTTACAACTCGGCCCAGGTGGCGGGTGGGCAGAGCTTCATCTTCAACTCGATCATCGCGGTGGTCGTGGGCGGAGTGCTCTTGACCGGGGGCTTCGGGTCGGTGGTGGGGATCTTCTTCGGCACCATCACCTTCGCGGTGGTCACTCAGGGCATCTTCTTCACCGATTTCGACCGGAACTGGTCGTCGCTCATCATCGGCGTCCTGCTTCTGGGAGCGGTGCTGATGAACAACACCTTCCGCAAGATGGCGCTGTCCTACAGCCCGAAGAAGGGAGCCAAGTGATGGCCCCCCCGAGCCTTGCCCCCCCGAGCCTTGCCCCCCCGATCCTTGCACTCCGCGGCGTCAACAAGAGCTTCGGCCCGATCGACGTGCTGCACGACATCACGCTGGAGGTCCGTCCGGGCGAGGTCCTGTGCCTTCTGGGCGACAACGGCGCGGGCAAGTCGACGCTGATCAAGATCATGTCGGGCGTGCACCAGCCAAGCTCGGGCGTGATCGAGATGGATGGCGCGCCCGTGACCTTCCCCACGCCGCGGACGGCGCAAGAGGCCGGGATCTCCACCGTCCACCAGTTCGGCGGAACCTTCCCGCTGATGTCGATCGGGCGGTCGTTCTTCGTCGGTGTCGAACCGACCAGGGGCTGGGGGCCGTTCAGGATCTATGACCGCAAGACGGCCAACGCTGTCGCGGTGAAGGCCGTGCAGGACATGGGCATCACCCGCATCACCGATGGCGACCGGCTGGTCGGCGGCCTTTCGGGCGGCGAACGTCAGTCGCTGGCCATCGCGCGCGCCGTCCATTTCGGCGCGCGGGTGCTGATCCTGGACGAACCCACGGCAGCCCTTGGGGTCAAGCAGGCCACCCACGTCCTGCGCATCGTGAACGAGGCAAAGCGTCGTGGTCTGGCGGTGATCTTCATCACCCATCAGGTGATGCACGCGATGGCCGTGGGCGACCACTTCGCCGTCCTGATCCGCGGGGCGGTCGCCGCCGACTTCAAGAAGGGCGAGAAGTCCCGCGAAGAAATCACCGACCTGATGGCCGGTGGCGCCAGCATGGCCAGCCTTGAAGCCGAGATCGAGGGCTACATGGCCAGTCACGGCGGCCACCCGCCACCTCCTGCCCACTGAGAGACTCCCATGCCAACCTGGACCCGCGCCTGCGCCACCGACGACATCGAGAGGGACGACCTGATCCGCTGGGATCATGGGTCGCAGACCTTTGTCATCATCCGGTCAGAGCATGACACCTTCCACGCGATGGACGGCATCTGCAGCCACGAGAAGGTCCATCTCTGCGACGGCCTTGTCATGGACGGCACCGTCGAGTGCCCCAAGCACAACGCCACCTTCGACTACCGCACCGGCGAGGCAAAGCGCGCGCCCGCCTGCATCAACCTGAAAACCTTTCCCGTCCGCGTGCAGGACGGCCAAGTCTGGATCGAGCTATGACCTTTCAACTCGCCGCCTGCGCCGAGATGCTGTGGCGTGACCGCCCAATCGCCTGGCGCGCCAGTCGCCTGAAAGAGATGGGCTTCGGCGTCGGCCTGTGGAACTGGCCGAACTGGGAGCTTGCCGCGCTGGAAAGGACCGGGGCGACGTTCACCATCATGAACGGCTACCTTCAGGGTCGGCTGACCGATGCCGAAGGCTGCGAGATGTTGCTGGCGTCCGCGAAGGAAACCGCCGCGGTCGGCAAGCGCCTTGGCGTCCACCGGCTGAACCTGCACGGCACGGGGCTGGGCGACATGGGCCTGCCCATCCCGCAGATCGGTGCCTTTGCCCCCGGCATGGAACAGCGCGCCCGCGACACGCTGCACCGCATCTGCGATCTGGCCGAGGCATCGGGCCAGGTCTTCACGCTGGAGAACCTGAACCCCATCGACCATCCCGGCTGCCCCTTCGGCTCGACCTCTGCCGTGCTTGGCCTGGTCTCTGCCGTCAACCGCCCGCAGCTGCGCATCAACCTGGACCTCTACCACACCCAGATCGGCGAAGGCGACCTGATCCGCTGGTGTCAGGCCTGCCTGCCCTGGATCGGCGAGGTTCAGGTGGCCGACAACCCTGGTCGGTGCGAACCCGGGACCGGAGAGATCAACTACCAGGGCGTCGCCAAGGCCCTGAAAGACATGGGCTATTCCGGGCCCGTCGGCATGGAGGCCAACGCCAGGGGCGATGAGGAGGCTGCCCTTGAAGCCTTCCGCAACGCCTTCTCAGTTTAAGGGGGGCACGGTGTAATCATGGTCCACAAATCCAACCGCCCGACCGTCCACGACATGCGCGCGATGAAAGCGCGGGGGCAGAAGATCTCCATGCTCTACGTCACCACGCTGGAGGAAGCGGCAGCGGCGGATGCCGCGGGCATTCACATGCTGTCCATCGAGTCCCGCTTCTTCAGCCCCGAAATGCGCGAAGCAGCGGGCAAGTGCTTCGTTC
>PNNE01000341.1 GCA_013824055.1 Rhodobacter sp.
CCATCATGTGGCACTGCTCGACCTCTGGCACCAGCAGGACCGCCCGGTTGAAGGCGGTCAGCGCCGCCTCGCGCGTGTCGGACAGGCGCACCTCGACAAAGGCCACATGCGCCTGGCCCATCTTGATCGGGTCCAGGATCGCTCGGTAGCCGGTGATGATCCCCGTCTCTTCCAGCCGTTTCATCCGGGCCTGGGTCGGCGACTTTGACAGCCCGATCCGCCGGGCTAGTTCCACGGCGGCGATGCGGCCTTCGGTCTGCAGGACCCGCAGGATCGCCAGGTCGAAGCGGTCCAGATCGGCGCGGTCATTTGGCATGGCGTTGTTCCCGTTCTTCCTGACTCTGGCCTGCCTATCACAACACTTTCGGGAAAACAGCCTGCCAATTTCGCGATATGCTGGGCGGAAAGAAAGGTGCCCCCATGCCCGCCGATTCCGCCTCTGCCTGGTCTGTCATCACCACCGCCACCCTTGCCGACGAAACGGCGCTGGTGCAGCGCCTGGTGGCCGAAGCGGCGCTTGATGCGCCCGCCCGTGCCGCGATCGTGGCGCAAGGGGCGGAGCTTGTGCGCCGCATCCGGGCCAGCGCCAAGCCGGGGCTGATGGAGGTGTTCCTGGCGGAATACGGTCTGTCGACCGATGAGGGCATCGCCCTGATGTGCCTGGCCGAAGCGCTGCTGCGCGTGCCCGATGCCGAGACGATGGACGCGCTGATCGAGGACAAGATCGCCCCTTCCGACTGGGGGCGGCACCTGGGCAAGTCGGCCTCCAGCCTGGTCAACGCCTCGACCTGGGCGCTGATGCTGACCGGCAAGGTGCTGGACGACCGCGAGGGCGGAATCGCGGGGGCGCTGCGCGGCGCGGTCCGCAGGCTGGGCGAGCCGGTGATCCGCACTGCCGTTTCCCGCGCGATGAAGGAGATGGGGCGCAACTTCGTGCTGGGGGAAACCATCGACAAGGCGATGGACCGGGCCGAGGAGCTGGAAGCCAGGGGCTACACCTACAGCTACGACATGCTGGGCGAGGCGGCGCGGACCGAAGCCGACGCGCGGCGCTATCACCTGTCCTATTCCCGCGCGATCACCGCCATTGCCCGCGCCGCCAAGGGCAGCGACATCCGCACCAACCCCGGCATCTCGGTCAAGCTTTCGGCCCTGCATCCCCGCTATGAGGTCGCCAAGCGCGACCGCGTGATGGAGGAACTGGTTCCCCGCGTCCGCGCGCTGGCCAGCCTGGCCAAGGCCGCGGGCTTGGGCTTCAACATCGACGCCGAGGAAGCCGACCGTCTGGCCCTGTCGCTGGAGGTGATCGAGGCCACGCTCTCGGACCCCGCGCTGAAGGGCTGGGACGGCTTCGGCGTCGTCGTGCAGGCCTATGGCCGCCGGGCCGGGGCGGTGATCGACTGGCTGCATGCGCTGGCCGTCCGGCTGGACCGCAGGATCATGGTGCGTCTGGTCAAGGGCGCCTATTGGGATGCCGAGGTGAAGCGGGCGCAGGTCCTGGGCCTGACCTCCTTCCCGGTCTTCACCCGCAAGCAGTCCACGGACGTCAGCTACATCGCCAACGCCCGCAAGCTTCTGTCGCTGACCGACCGCATCTATCCGCAGTTCGCCACCCACAACGCCCACACTGTCGCCGCCGTCCTGCACCTCGCCAGGGCGCAGGGACTGACCGCGACGGACTACGAATTCCAGCGCCTGCACGGGATGGGCGAACGGCTGCACGACATTGTTCTTGCCGATGGAGCCACCGCAGGCGCCACCGGGTCGGGCGCGGTGGCGCTGGCCACCCGCTGTCGCATCTACGCCCCCGTCGGTGCGCATCGCGACCTTCTGGCCTATCTCGTCCGCCGCCTGCTGGAAAACGGCGCGAACTCCAGCTTCGTCAATCAGATCGTCGACCAGGACGTGACCCCCGAACAGGTCGCGGCCTGCCCGCTGACGGCAGTGGAGGCCTTGAAGGCCATCCCCAGCCCCGCACTGAAGACCGGCCCCGCGCTGTTCGCGGGGCGGCGGAATTCCCGGGGCTGGGACCTGGCCGATGCCGCCGACCTGTCGGCGATCGAGGCTGCCCGCGCGCCCTTTGCCGAGGCGCGCATCGACGCAGCCCCCCGGCTTGCCGGCCGGGTCGTGGGCGGCCCCGAGCTTGCCGTGCTGAACCCGGCAACGGGCGCGCTGGTCGGCCATGTCACCACGGCGGGGCTGCCGGACGTGGAGACGGCGCTTCGCCTGGCCGAACCCTGGGCCGCTGCCGCGCCGGAACGTGCCACGGTCCTGAACCGCGCCGCCGACCGGATGGAGGACGATACGGGGCGCATCTTCGCGCTGCTGGCGCGCGAGGCCGGCAAGACCCTGCCCGATGCCGTGGCCGAACTGCGCGAGGCGGTGGACTTCCTGCGCTACTACGCCAGCCAGTCCGACCAGCCGCACCCCGCGCGCGGCGTCTTTGCCTGCATCAGCCCCTGGAACTTTCCGCTGGCGATCTTCTGCGGCCAGATCGCCGCCGCCCTGGCCGCCGGGAACGCCGTTCTGGCGAAGCCCGCCGAACAGACTCCGCTGATCGCCACGCTTGCCGTCGACCACCTGCTTGCCGCCGGAGTGCCCGCGACCGCCCTGCAACTTCTTCCCGGCGACGGGACTGTCGGCGCAGCCCTGACCCGCGACCCGCGCGTGAACGGCGTGGCCTTCACCGGCTCGACCGAAACCGCCCAGGCGATCCGCCGCAGCATGGCCGACCACCTTGACCCCACCGCCCCCCTGATCGCCGAGACCGGCGGTCTGAACGCGATGCTGGTCGACAGCACCGCGCTGCCCGAACAGGCGGTGCGCGACATCATCGCCTCCAGCTTCCAGTCGGCCGGGCAACGGTGTTCTGCGCTCCGCTGCCTTTACGTGCAAGAGGACGTGGCCGCGACTGTCGCCGAAATGCTCTTCGGCGCGATGGAGGACCTTGGCCTCGGCGATCCCTGGCACCTGGCAACCGACATCGGCCCGGTGATCGACGCCGCGGCGCAGGCCGACATCCGCGCCTATGTCGATGCGGCGCGGGCCGAGGGGCGCGTGCTGAAGGACCTGAAGGCACCGGGGCAGGGGACCTTCGTCGCCCCCACCGTGCTGTCGGTGAACGGCATCCAGGACATGCCGCGCGAGATCTTCGGGCCGGTCCTGCACATCGCCACCTTCAAGGCGACCGAGATCGACCGCGTCATCGCGTCGGTCAACGCCACCGGCTATGGGCTGACCTTTGGCCTGCACTCCCGCATTGACGACCGGGTGCAGCACATCGTCGACGGGATGCGGGTCGGCAACACCTACGTCAACCGCAACCAGATCGGCGCGGTCGTGGGGTCTCAGCCCTTTGGCGGCGAGGGGCTGTCGGGCACCGGACCCAAGGCGGGCGGGCCGCATTACCTGACGCGGTTCACTGCCGCCCCGATCCCTGCGGCCCCGATCCCCGCGACCCCGCCCGATGACGCCACGACCACGGCGGCAGAAGTCGCCAAGGCCTTGTCCGCGCCCTGGCCCGCCACCGCGCCGATGTCGCAGGACATGCCCGGCCCGACCGGCGAATCGAACCGCCTGAGCCTGACCCCGCGTGCGCCGGTCCTCTGCCTTGGGCCGGGTCGCGCGGCGGCGCTGCGGCAGGCCGAAGCGATCCGCAAGCTGGGTGGCCGTGCTGTCGAAGCCCCCGGCCTTGATCCGCAGGCGCTGACCAGGCTGCAGGGGATCTCCGGCGCCCTCTGGTGGGGTTCCCCCGAAGCGGGCCGCCCCTTCGCGCAAGCGCTTGCGCAACGCCAGGGGCCGATCCTGCCGCTGATCGCCGCCCCCGATGCGGGCCACGCGCATCTGGAGCGCCACCTCTGCATCGACACCACGGCCTCGGGCGGCAACGCCCAGCTGCTGGCGACCGTGGCCGACGCTTGACCAAAGATCGCGGATCGGAAAGGCTCAGCCCATGTTCCCGATCCGCGACCACAACCCTTCGGGGCGCACGCCCTATGTCACCATCGCGCTGATCGCGGTCAACATACTGGTATTTCTCGGCTATTTCCTGGGACTGACCGAATATCAGCTGGGCGAGTTCTTCTGGACCTGGGGCCTTGTCCCCGCCCGCTTCCTGTCTGGCGACGGGCTTTGGACGATCTTCACCTCGATGTTCCTGCATGGTGGCTGGTTCCATCTTGCGGGCAACATGCTGTTTCTGTGGATCTATGGTGACAACCTGGAAGAAGAGATGGGGCATGGCGGCTTTCTCCTCTTCTATCTTGCTTCCGGGGTTGTGGCGGGCCTGGCGCAGGCGCTGCCCGATCCGGGGTCGCTGATCCCGATGGTCGGCGCCTCGGGGGCGATCGCGGGGGTGATGGGGGGGTATCTGCTGCTTTTCCCCCGGGCCAGAGTCGATGTCCTGTTCATCTTCATCATCTTCTTCCGCATCATCGCGATCCCGGCGTGGATCGTCCTGGTGATCTGGCTGGGCATCCAGATCTTCTGGGGCCTGTCGACCCCCGGCGACCTTGGTGGTGTCGCCCACTGGGCGCATGTGGGAGGCTTCGTCGCGGGTCTGGTCCTGGTGCTTCCGGTCTGGCATCGGCGCGGGGCGTGGGCTTTCTGGCGACGGACCGAGGGTCGCCCGCCGCACCCCGAGACGCGGCTCGGGGCCGCCCGCTCGGGCGTGCCGCTGATCCGCCGCAAGCGCTGAGGGCTTTGCGCGGCGGACAGCGCTGGCGTAGGATCGCAGGCGGGAGGGCCGTCCGATGCTCCGCCTTGTCCTGGCCGCCGCCTGTCTTGCGACCCCCGCTGCCGCCGACTGCCGTCTGGCGCTGGCCCTGGCGGTCGATGTCTCCCGCTCCATCGATTCGCGGGACTACGTCATCCAGACCGATGGCCTGGCCGGGGCGCTGCAGGACAGGGACGTGCGCGCCGCGATCTTCGGGCCCGAGGGCGAGGTGGCGCTGGCGATCTACCACTGGTCCGGGCGCGGCAGCCAGGATCTGGTCCAGCCCTGGGTGATCCTGGACAGCCCAGAGGCGCTGGACGCCGCGATCTGGCAGGTCCGCCGGACCCCCCGCCCCGCCACCCCCCTGGCCACCGCGCTGGGCGATGCGCTCAGCTACGGGTTGGCCCTGATGTCCGACGCGCCGGACTGCGACCGCCGGGTGATCGACGTGGCCGGCGACGGGCGCAACAACGACGGCATCTCGGTCGCCCGCACCTACGAGCGCGAGGATTTCACCGGGATCACGGTCAACGGACTGGCGGTCGGCGAGCACGAGGCCGGCATCCTGGACTATTACGCGGGCGAAGTCATCCGCGGCCCCGGCGCCTTCGTCGAGCTTGCGCCGCGCCAGTCGGACTACCCCCAGGCGCTGCGGCGAAAGCTGCTGCGAGAACTGCGGGGACCGATGATCGGCGGGCTTTCTGCGCATCCGTCGCAGGGTTGACCTGCAATCGCCATGATCTGGAAGATCCTGCCCCGAATTTCGCCGGTTTTCCGTTGACTGATGCGGTGGTTCGGGAATTCACTCCCGAAGATTGATCGACGAATTCGGAGGTTTCCATGCGCCGCCATTTTGCCGCGCTCTTGCTGGCCCTGCTGCTCCCCGGTCCTGCCCTTGCCGAACGTGTCGTGGCCCATGTCTCGGTCACGTCGCAGGTGATGAAGGTCTACCACGAGGGGCGGCTTCTGTTCACCTGGCCGGTCTCGACCGCCAAGCCGGGCAAGATCACGCCCGCGGGGACCTTTGCACCCGATTTCCTGTCGAAGTACCACCGCTCCAGCCGCTACAACAACGCGCCGATGCCCTTCGCGATCTTCTATGACGGGCACTATGCCATCCACGGCACCGACCAGATCAAGCGCCTGGGCAACCCTGCCTCGAACGGTTGCGTGCGACTGCACCCGGACAACGCGAAGATCCTGTTCAACATGGTCCGGGCCGAGGGGATGGAGAACACGCGCGTGGTGATCGTCCAGTAGGCCGGGCCTGGTAACCGGGGCCCTTCCTTTCCGCGCCCCGACCCGCTATAGCGCCGGGCTTGAAATGCTGCGGGAGCGGACAATGCAGGGCTCGGCCAACCTCAACCTGATGATCAAGGCCGCGCGCAAGGCGGGCCGCAGCCTGGTGAAGGACTTCCGCGAGGTCGAGAACCTGCAGGTCTCGGCCAAGGGGCCGGGCGATTTCGTCACCAAGGCGGATCGTGAGGCCGAGCGGATGATCAAGGAGGAACTCCTTGGCGGTCGCCCGACCTATGGCTGGATCGGCGAGGAAACCGGCGTGACCGCAGGCGCCGACCCGACCCGGCGCTGGATCGTCGATCCCCTGGACGGGACGACGAACTTCCTGCACGGGATGCCGCATTGGGCAGTGTCGATCGCGCTGGAACACAAGGGCGAGATCGTCTCGGCCGTGGTCTATGATCCGGCCAAGGACGAGATGTTCTGGGCCGAAAAGGGCGCAGGCTGCTGGCTGAACGACAACCGG
>PNNE01000187.1 GCA_013824055.1 Rhodobacter sp.
TTGCCGCGATGGCCTACAAGTATTCGGTGGGCCAGCCCTTCGTCTATCCGAAGAACGCGCTCAGCTATTCCGGCAACTTCCTGCACATGTGCTTCGCCGTCCCGGCCGAGGATTACGTCGTCAATCCGATCCTGGAAAAGGCGATGGACCGGATCATGATGCTGCATGCCGATCATGAGCAGAACGCCTCGACCTCGACGGTCCGGCTGGCCGGGTCTTCGGGTGCCAACCCCTTCGCCTGCATCGCCGCCGGCATCGCCTGTCTCTGGGGTCCGGCGCATGGCGGGGCGAACCAGGCCGCACTTGAACAGCTGCGCGAAATCGGGACCGTCGACCGCATCCCCGAATACATCAAGCTGGCCAAGGACAAGTCCTCGGGCGTCAAGCTGATGGGCTTTGGCCACCGGGTCTACAAGAACTTCGACCCGCGCGCCAAGGTGATGAAGGAATCCGCGGACGAGGTGCTGGGCCTTCTGGGCGTCGAAAACAACCCGCTGCTTCAGGTCGCCAAGGAACTGGAGCGGATCGCGCTGGAAGACGACTACTTCGTCTCGAAGAAGCTCTATCCGAACGTGGACTTCTATTCCGGCATCATCCTGGAAGCGATGGGCTTCCCGACCGCCATGTTCACGCCGATCTTCGCGATCAGCCGGACCGTCGGCTGGATCAGCCAGTGGAAAGAGATGATCGCCGACAAGAACCAGAAGATCGGTCGCCCGCGCCAGCTACATCGGACCGGCACAGCGCGACTACGTCGACCTGCGCCACCGCTGAGACCAAGCGGAGGGTGGGCAGGATTGCCCACCCTACTTCCCGTCCAGCGTGCCGACGGCCCGGTACAGGTCGGGCCGCCGGTCGCGGAACAGGCCCCAGCTTGCCCGCAGCCCGGCGATGGCGTCGAGGTCGAACCGGTGGACCAGAACGCCCTCGCTTTGCCGGTCCGCCCTGGCGACCAGTTGGCCGGTGTGATCGCAGATGAAGCTCGATCCATAGAACGTCACCTCGCGCCCGTCTGGCGCGACCTCCACCCCGATCCGGTTCGAGGCCACCACCGGCACCAGGTTCGCTGCCGCGTGGCCGCGCTGGACGGTCTCCCAATGCGGCTGACTGTCATAGCCCGGCGCGGGCGGTTCGGACCCGATGGCGGTCGGGTACATCAGCACCTCGGCCCCCTGCAGCGCCATCGCGCGGGCGCATTCCGGGAACCACTGGTCCCAGCAGATGCCCACCCCGATCCGGCCATAGGCCGTGTCCCAGACCCGGAACCCGGTGTTCCCTGGCGAAAAGTAGAACTTCTCCTCATACCCGGGCCCCTGCGGGATATGGCTTTTCCGGTAGACCCCCAGCACGCGGCCATCCGCATCCACCATCGCAACCGAGTTGAAGAAGGCCTGGCCCGCGCGTTCAAAGAAACTGACCGGGATCACCACCCCCAATTCCTTGGCCAGCGCGGCGAAGCGGGCGACAAGCGGGTGGCCGTCCAGCGGGTGGGCCAGATCGAAATACCTCGGATGCTGCTCGATGCAGAAGTAGGGCGCCGCGAACAGCTCTTGCACCAGCACGACCTGAGCGCCCTGCCCCGCCGCCTGCCGCACCAGCGCCTCGGCGCGGGTTGCGTTGGCGGGCAGGTCCCAGGTGCAGGCGAACTGGGTGGCGGCAACGGTGACGGATCGCATCGGTGAGCCTCAAGGCAGGGGTCTGGGCAGGGGTCTGGGCAGGGGTCTGGCCCGACCTTACGGCTCCGGCTTCGCGGCTTGAAGCCCGATTCCGACCGCCTGTGGCCAGCGTTTCCCCGCCGCCGCCACTGCTGTCGGATGCAGCCGTTCCGACCGGTCGCGCCCCACCACCCGCCGACGGCGCAGCACGAACCACTTGCCCCACTTGCGCCAGGTTCCGACCATCGGGGCCTCCGGATCACAAGGATAGCGTGCCCGCCACCCCTCGGGCAGCGCCAGCCCCAGGACCTCGGCCCGATCCAGCATCCAGACCAGCGGGATATTCGCCAGGGGCCGGGCGGCCGTGAAATCGCCCAACTGCCCGCCCACGTCGCCATGCGCGCCGCGGAACCAGACCTGTTCCACATTCCCCTCCCAGCCCGGAGGGCAGTCCCAGAGCAGGGGCGCAAACGCCTCGCGCGTTTCATGCAGCGCCAGCGCGTGATAGCCGTGGCGGATCGAGCGACCAAGGTTGTGGTTGTGAAACCTGTGCCGGTCCGACGCGAGCATCCAGAAGAACGGCGGTCTGATCCCCATCGCTGCGACCGTGTCCCAGACACCGACCATTTCGACCGGAACCTCGTCGTGACAGAAGCGGCGCACGAAGGCCTGGGCCGTCGCGCTGTTCGGCGAGCGCTCATAATGCCGCCAGGCCAGCCGCACCGCGCGCTCTGTTGCCTGTTCGCGCTTCAGAAGGCCCACCCGGTCGATCACCCCGGCCAGCGAGCGCACCGCAAAGGCCCCCCGCGAATAGCCGAAAAGGAAGATCCGGTCGCCCTTGCGGTAGCCCGAGGCCAGCCAGCCATAGGCACGCTGGATCTGCGGCGCGACGCCCCGGCCCTCGATCAGTGCAAGGCCGCGCACCCAGCCTTCCCATTGCATCCCCGGCTCGTAGTAAAGCCGCCGGTTGGCGCGCGGACCCATTTCCTTGAGCAGAAGGAACAGCAGGCCCGCGTTGCCCTCCTGCCCCGGCTCCAGACTGGACATGGTCCCGTCCAGAATGATCACGTGATCGACGACCCCCCGGACGTGCCCCGGTTCCGGCGCGGGCGCGGGTTCCACCTTGGGCTCGACACCGCGGCGGAAGAAACTGCGAAGGCGGTCGAAAAGGCGCGTGGCGGATCTCCTTCTCGTGGCGCGCTGCCGGTCTGTCCCGACATCATTGCAGCAACAGGAGTTAAGGTTCCCTTTCCCCAAACGCTAAACGCCCGGGCAGGGATGTCCAGCCGGGCGTTGCGATTTCACAAGGATTTCAGACAGTCAGAGCTTCAGGCTGAGGACTGTTGCCATCTGCAGCTCGCCAAATCCGTTGAAACGGGTGTTGGTGACGGTCGAATAGGACCCCATCCCCTGCCAGATGACGAAATCGCCTTCGGCAAGGTCCGACGGCAGCGGGATCTCGCCCGGCAGCCGGTCGACCGAATCGCAGGTCGGGCCAAAGACGATGCGCGGAACCGGCTCGCCCTTGCGCTTGTCGCCTTGCGGCGTCAGCACCTCGATGCGGTCGATCACCCCGATCATCGGCAGTTCGGTCAACGAGCCATAGACCCCGTCGTTCAGGAACACATGGGTTCCATCCCGCAGCGCCTTGACGCGGGCCGCCAGCGCAAAGGCGTCACCGCAAAGCGCCCGGCCCGGCTCGCAGATGAGGGCCGGACGGTCCGCCCCGAACGCCTCGGTCGTGACGCGGTCGATCAGCTGGAACGTGCCCTCGATCTGCGGGACCACGGCTTGCAGGCGATGGTTGGGGAAGCCGCCGCCCACGTTCAGCCGCGCGATCTTGACGCCCGCGGCCCTGGCGATGTTGGCTGCCTCGCGGATATAGGCCTCCCAGGCGTGGGGGTCGGTGCATTGCGTGCCGGGGTGGAAGGTGATCGACGGGATATAGCCCGCCTCGGCAACCTTGCGCAAAAGCTCGGTCGCCAGTTCAACCGTCGCGCCGAACTTGGCACCGAAGTTGTAGGCGGCACCGGCCACCGGCAGCTTGAAGCGGACGGAGATTTCCGTGCCCTGAACCGGGACCAGCTCGATCAGCTTGGCCAGCTCGGACTGCGAATCGACCGAGTAGGACTTCACGCCGCGGGCCACCGCATATTCGATCTCGTGCCGTGCGCGGACCGGGTTGTTGTAGTGGATCGCCGCATCGGGGGCCAGACGGCGGATCAGGTCGATCTCGAACGGCGAGGCACAGTCGAAACCGCGCACGCCCGCCGCGGCCAGGTTCTCGACCATCGCCTCGCCGGGGTTCGACTTGACGGCATAGGTCACCAGGCCCGGGAAGCCGTCGATGAACCGCCGCGCCGCCGCCTGGGCGGCAGAGGGCGCAAAGAACAGCACCGGGTTTTCCGGCTGCTCCTTGCGCAAGTGGTCAGTGGGGTTGGACCAGATTGTCTTCGAGAGTCCCATCGGCCTATTTTCCTTTGCCAACAAGACGCTTCGCCCTTCCCCGTGCAGCTGTGGGATCGGGCACCAGCGTGGTTTCAAGTGAACCAGGCCAGGTGCGTATGAACCGCCCTTTTCCTGCAATCGAGGATGACGCATATGGGTTACAACTTCACCGAACAAAACTATATAAATGCGCGGTTGTGTCGTTATAATGACGAAAAAGGACGGCAGATTGCATGGACGAACTCGATCGCAACATCATCGGGCTGCTCTCTGCAGACGCTCGGGTTTCGGTGGCCACCCTCTCGCGCCGGCTGAAGGTCGCGCGGTCGACGATCCAGGCCCGGCTGGAGCGGCTGGAGACCTCGGGCGTGATCGCGGGCTACACGCTGAAGCTGGGCGAAGCGGCGCGGGAAGGGCGGCTGCGGGCCTCGGTCCTCTTGACCATCGAACCCCGGTCGCAGGCCGCCGTGCTGGCCAGGCTCCGGTCGATTGCCGAGATCGAGCGGGTCTTCACCACATCCGGCCGCTTCGATTTCCTGGTGCAGGTCGCCTGCCCCAACACCCAGGTGCTTGATTCGGTGCTGGACCAGATCGGTGCCATGACCGGGGTGCGGGCGTCCGAAAGCCTGATCCACCTGTCGACCAAGATCGACCGCGCGGTCTGATCGTGGTGTGATCGTGGTGTGATCGTGGCCTGATCGTGGTGCGCCATGAATGCGCACCCTACGGGCGATTGGTAGGGTGCGCATTCATGGCGCACCTACAGAGCCAACGCCCGGAACACCTTCGGCAGCTCCTCGGGCAGGTCCTCGGCAATCAGCCCCGGCCCGAAGCTGCGGGCACATTCCACATGCAGCCAGGCCCCGGTGCAGGCGGCGTCGAAGGGGCTGAACCCCCGCGCCAAGAGGCCGGTGATGAACCCCGCCAGCACATCGCCCGACCCCGCTGTCGCGAGCCACGGCGCCGCCCGGTCGTAGTGGGCCGAGTTGATGGCACAGCGCCCCTTGGGGTCGGCGATGACGGTGTCCGGACCTTTCAACAGCACCACGCAGCCCGCCCGCTGCGCCGCCTCGCGCGTGGCGTCGACCTTGGAATAGGCAGGGCCTTTGGTCGCCGGGGCGGCCAGTTTCCCGGCGATGTCGGGGAAGAGGCGGGCGAATTCGCCGGCATGGGGGGTAAGGATGCAAGCATCGTGCAGGGCGGCGAAGAGGTCGGGATGCCGCGAGAGGATTGTGAGCGCATCGGCGTCGAGGACAAGCCCCCGCCCCGGACCTGATCCGCGGCCTCCGCGTCCGCTGTCACCGACGCCCGACGGGAGGTCCCGGGTCAAGCCCGGGACGGGGACACCCAACGCCGCCCGCACCAACCCCGCCTCGCGCGCGCCAATCCCCATCCCCGGCCCAAGGCAGAGCGCGTTGATGCGGGGGTCCTCCAGCACCCCGGCAAGCGCCGCCCCATCCGCCACCCCCCGCAGCATCACCGCATCCAGCCGCGCGGCGTTCTCTGGGATCGCGTCCAAGGGACTCCCCACCGTCACCACCCCCGCCCCGATCCGCAAGCTGCCCCGCGCCGAAAGCCGCGCCGCCCCGCCGTGACCGGAGGGGCCGGAGAGGATCAGGGCGTGGCCGTGGGAGTATTTGTGACCCTCGCCCTTCCCCGGCACCAGACGCGCAGAGGTCACAAGTGAAACCGGCGGCACTTCGTCGCCGCGACCAGCGTTCAAGCCGATGTCGGCCAGAACGAGTTTCCCCGACCGGCGCGGGCAATCATCCAGAACATGGCCAAGCTTCGCCCGGTGAAAGCTGATCGTCAGGTCAGGCCGAAGCACTTCCGGCAGTCCGCTGCCCGCTTGCGCAAGCACCCTCCCGCTGTCGGCACACAAACCGGAACAGATGTCGACCGCAACAACCCGCGCCCCGCCAAGCTTGGCATCCGACAAGGCTCTGACCGCCGCCACAAGATCGGCGGCGACGGGTCGGACCAGCCCGGTTCCAAACAGCGCATCGACACAGAGAACAGCGGCACGCCCCACCGACACGCGGTCAAGCGAAAGCGGTGCCACTTCGCCTGCTTCGCGCCACCGGTCATAGTTCACCCGCGCGTCCGGCGGCAGCCGCTCCGGGTCGCCGTAGAGGAAGACCTCCACCTCCCAGCCCCACTCCTTCAACAACCGCGCCACCACGAACCCGTCGCCGCCGTTGTTGCCCGGCCCACACAGGACCACCGCCCGGTGCGAGGTGGCGCGCAGCTCCGGCCATTCCTCGAAGATCGCCTCGACCACGCCGCGCCCGGCGCGTTCCATCAGCTCCAGGCCCGTGACCTCGCCCGAGGCGATCGCCGCCTGCTCAAT
>PNNE01000243.1 GCA_013824055.1 Rhodobacter sp.
TAGATCCCAAGCTCGGAAATCGCGCGGCTGAGAACGGTCGTGGCGTCAAGGTGCGCGAAGGAGGTGGCAGGCGCCGGGTCGGTCAGGTCGTCGGCCGGAACGTAGATCGCCTGGACCGAGGTGATGGACCCCGCCTTGGTCGAGGTGATGCGTTCCTGCAAGGCACCCATGTCGGTCGCCAGCGTCGGCTGGTAGCCCACGGCCGAAGGGATACGGCCGAGAAGAGCCGACACTTCCGAGCCCGCCTGGGTGAAGCGGAAGATGTTGTCCACGAAGAACAGAACGTCCGTGCCCGACTGGTCGCGGAACTGTTCCGCAATCGTCAGACCCGACAGCGCAACACGCAGACGCGCGCCCGGCGGTTCGTTCATCTGGCCGTAGACCAGCGCCACTTTCGACTTGGTCAGGTCGTCGATGTTGATGACGCCGGATTCGATGAATTCGTGGTAAAGGTCGTTGCCCTCACGCGTCCGTTCACCCACGCCCGCGAACACCGAATAGCCCGAGTGCACCTTGGCGATGTTGTTGATCAGCTCCTGGATCAGAACCGTCTTGCCCACGCCGGCACCGCCGAAGAGGCCGATCTTGCCGCCCTTGGAATAGGGGGCCAGAAGGTCGATGACCTTGATGCCCGTCTCCAGGATCAGCGCGTCGGTCGCCTGCTCGCTGAAGGACGGCGCCGGCTGATGGATCGCGCGCCGTTCGGTGTGGACAACGTCGCCCTTTTCGTCGATCGGGTCGCCGATGACGTTCAGGATGCGGCCCAGCGTGCCGTCCCCGACCGGAACCGAGATCGGCGAGCCAAGGTCGCTGACCGGCGCACCCCGGACCAGACCTTCGGTCGCGTCCATCGCGATGCAGCGGACGGTGTTCTCGCCCAGGTGCTGGGCCACTTCCAGGACCAGACGCTTGCCGTTGTTGGTGGTTTCCAGCGCGTTCAGAATTGCGGGCAGATCGCCATCGAACTGCACGTCGACGACGGCGCCGATGATCTGGGTCACCTTGCCGGCAGCAGCGGCGGCTTTCGGTGCTTTTGCCATTGTCTCTTACTCCGGGTTCGTCAGAGCGCCTCGGCGCCCGAAATGATTTCGATGAGTTCCTTGGTGATCGCAGCCTGACGGCTTCGGTTGTAGACGATCGTCAGCTTGTTGATCATGTCGCCGGCGTTGCGGGTCGCGTTGTCCATCGCGGACATCCGCGCGCCCTGCTCGGAGGCGCCATTTTCCAGGAGAGCGGTGAAGATCTGCGTCGCGACGCCGCGCGGCAGCAGGTCGGCCAGGATCGCCTCTTCCGAGGGTTCATAGTCATACAGCGCCGTGGCGCCGGTGGCTTCGAACTTGGCCGGGATGATCTGCTGTTCGGTCGGGATCTGGCTGATCACCGACTGGAAGCGGTTGTAGAAGATCGTGACCACGTCGGCTTCGTCAGCCTCGAAGGCCGCCATGACCTCGCGCGCGATGGTCTGCGCATTGGCATAGCCGACGCGCTTCACTTCGCTCAGGTCGACATGGCCGACGAAGGCACTGGCCCAGTCGCGCTTGAGCTGTTCGCGGCCCTTCTTGCCGACGGTGAGGATCTTCACCGTCTTGCCCGCCGCCGCCAGCGCGTTTGCCCGCAGGCGGGCCAGCTTGACGATCGACGAGTTGAAGCCGCCGCACAGGCCCCGCTCCGAGGTCATGACCACCAGAAGGTGCACCTGATCCCGACCGTTTCCGGCCAGAAGCTTCGGTGCGCCGTCCTCGGTGCCCACGCCAGCGGCCAGCGCCGACATCACCGCCGTCATCCGCTCGGCAAAGGGCCGGGCGGCTTCGGCGGCTTCCTGGGCGCGGCGCAGTTTTGCCGCCGCGACCATCTGCATCGCCTTCGTGATCTTCCGCGTGTTCTTCACGCTTCCGATCCGGTTCTTCAGGTCCTTGAGGCTGGGCATCTGCCTATTCCTTCAGGGCTCAGGCGAAGTTCTTGGCGAAGGCGTCAAGTTCCGCGCGGATCGCCTTCTCCAGGTCGCCCGCCACCTTGCGGTCGTTCCTGGTGATGTCCTCCAGCAGTGCCTTTCCGGCAGTCCGCAGGTGCTTCAGCAGGCCCGCTTCGAACCGGCTCACGTCCTTGACGGCGATCTTGTCCAGATAGCCGCTGGTGCCCGCATAGATCACGCAGACGATCTCGGCATTGGTCATCGGCGCGTACTGGTTCTGCTTCATCAGCTCGGTCAGACGCGCGCCGCGGTTCAGAAGCTGCTGGGTCGAGGCGTCAAGGTCCGAGCCGAACTGCGCGAAGGCCGCCATCTCGCGGTACTGCGCCAGTTCCAGCTTCACCTTGCCCGCGACAGACTTCATCGCCGAGGTCTGGGCCGAGGACCCCACGCGCGACACCGACAGGCCGGTGTTCACGGCCGGACGGACGCCCTGGTAGAACAGTTCCGTTTCCAGGAAGATCTGCCCGTCGGTGATCGAGATCACGTTCGTCGGGATATAGGCCGACACGTCGCCCGCCTGGGTCTCGATGATCGGCAGCGCCGTCAGCGAGCCCGAGCCGAAGTCGCTGTTCAGCTTGGCCGAACGCTCCAAGAGGCGCGAGTGCAGGTAGAACACGTCGCCCGGATAGGCCTCGCGCCCCGGCGGACGGCGCAGCAAGAGCGACATCTGGCGGTAGGCGACGGCCTGCTTGGACAGATCATCATAGATGATCAGCGCGTGGCGGCCGTTGTCGCGGAAGAACTCGGCCATCGCGGTCGCCGAATAGGGTGCGAGGAACTGCATCGGCGCGGGGTCCGAGGCGGTGGCGGCGACGACGATGGTATAGGCATCGGCGCCGGTTTCCTGCAGCTTCTTCACCAGCTGGGCGACGGTGGACCGCTTCTGCCCGATGGCGACATAGATGCAGTAGAGCTTCTTCGATTCGTCCGAACCGGCGGCGTCGTTGTAGGCCTTCTGGTTCAGGATCGTGTCCAGCGCCACGGCGGTCTTGCCGGTCTGACGGTCGCCGATGATCAGTTCGCGCTGGCCGCGGCCGACGGGGATCATCGCGTCGATGGCCTTGAGGCCGGTCGCCATCGGCTCGTGCACCGATTTGCGCGGGATGATGCCGGGGGCCTTGACGTCGGCCACCCGACGCTCGGTCGAGGCGATTGCGCCCTTGCCGTCGATCGGATTGCCCAGCGCGTCCACGACGCGGCCCAGAAGCGCATTGCCGGCCGGCACGTCCACGATGGACTTGGTGCGCTTGACGGTGTCGCCTTCCTTGATGTCCTGGTCGGACCCGAAGATCACGATCCCGACGTTGTCGACTTCAAGGTTCAGCGCCATCCCGCGGATACCGCCGGGGAATTCCACCATCTCGCCGGCCTGGACGTTGTCCAGTCCGTGGACGCGGGCAATCCCGTCGCCGACCGAAAGCACGCGGCCCACTTCGGCCACTTCCGCATCCTTGCCGAAGTTCTTGATCTGCTCCTTGAGGATCGCAGAGATTTCAGCAGCCTGGATTCCCATCACCCAACCTCTTTCATTGCATTTTGCAGGGCCGCGAGCTTTGCCTTGACCGAGGTGTCGATCATGGTCGAGCCCAGCTTGACGACCAGACCGCCGATAAGGGATTCATCGACGGTCGTTTTCAGTTTCACGGTCTTGCCGACGCGGGCCTTCAGCGTCTCGGCAAGCTTTTTCGATTGTGCGGCGCTCAGCGCGCGGGCGGCCGTGACCTCGGCGGTCACTTCGCCCTTTTCCTCGGCGATCAGGTCGGCAAGCCGGGTCACAAGCTGCGGCAGCACGAAGAGGCGGCGCTTTTCCGACATCAGCGCCAGCGTGTTCGTCATCAGCACGCTCAGGCCCAGCTTCGCCGCGATTGCTGCAATGACCCGGCCCTGGTCGTCCCGGCTGATCACCGGCGAGGCGATCACGCCCCGCAGGTCCTTGCTGGCGGCCAGCGTTTCGGCCAGCGCCGCCGCGTCCGATTCCAGAGCTTTCAGCGCGCCGCCTTCCTTGGCCAGATCGAACAATGCCGACGCGTAGCGCGCGGCGATGCCCAGAGAGATCGAAGCTGGTTCTGACACGTCAACCCTTCCGCTGTCTTTTGCCCAGGGCTCTTGCGAACCGGGCGTCCCTTCGGCGCATACCTCGACTATCGTATGGGCGGCACCATCCGTCGCGGGGTCCTTAGCAGAGGCTTTCCGACCCCGCAACCGGGTTGCTCGCCGTTTCGTGAGGGATTCGGGCCGCGGGCAGTCGGTCACTTTGTCGCTCTTGACAGCAGCCTGCCGGAGTCCCACCGCATCGCGGACGGAACGCTGCCCGCACTGGAAGCCGAATCCCCCGGCCCGCGAGATCACCCCCGGCACCCAGGTCCGCGTGATCCGAGGGTGGGCGATCCGCCCTGCGCCGTTACTCGCGGTTCAACGCCGGCTTTGCGCTTCCCACGCCCTCCAGCACCCGAAGCGGTGTCTTCACCGCCGCCCGCAGCCCGCCTTGCGTTGGCGCATAGACCTGCTTGGACGCCTCGACCATCAGGACTCCGCCCGCCAGCCAGGGCATCCGTCGCCCGAACCCCTCCCAGAAGTCGGCCGAGCGAAGCCAGAACGGCGTGCTTGACGGCGGCGCGAACAGGACCGAGCAGCTGCGCTCGGGCGTGAAGCCGTGCCGCTTCAGCTGCGCCTCCAGCTGGGCCACCGAATAGGGCCGCCCAAAGCCGAAGGGGGTCGCGTCGCGGCGGGACCACAGGCCCGACCGGTTCGGCACGATGAACAGCGCCCGCCCCCCCGGCCCCAGCACCCGGGCGGATTCGTTCAGGACAGCCGAGGGAGTCTCGGAGGTCTCCAGCCCGTGCATCAGCACCAGCCGGTCCACCAGCCCGGTGGGCAAGGGCCAGGCCGTATCCTCGCAAAGGACGCTGACATTCGCCGCGCCCGCCGGCCAGGGCATCACCCCCTGCGGCCCCGGCATCAGCCCCACCACCCGCCGCGCCTCGGTCAGGTATGGGCGCAACAGCGGCACCGCAAAGCCGAAGCCCACCACCGTCTCTCCCGACTTCGGAGCCCACAGCCGCACGACCTGATCCCGGATCGCCCGCTGCGCCACGCGGCCCAGCTGCGTCCGGTAGTAGAAGTTCCTCAGGTCCAGCACATCAAGATGCATTGCGGAGACCGTCCGTTGGGGTCAATCCTGTCCATCATACTCACGGGGGGATCAAAGGCCATGCCGCTTCAACTCGTCACCATCCCCTGCCTTGCGGACAACTACGCCTACCTGATCCACGACCGCGACTCGGGCCAGACTGCCGTGATCGACGTCCCCGAAGCGGGTCCGATCCTTGCCGTCCTGTCCGCCCAGCAGTGGCGGCTGACCCAGATCCTGATCACCCACCACCACGACGACCACATCCAGGGCGTCGACACCTTGCGCGCCCGGACCGGGGCGATGGTCCTTGGCGCCCGCGCCGACGCGCACCGACTGCCACGCCTCGACCTTCCGCTCGACGAACACGCATCCTTTGCCATCGGCACCGAGTTCGCCCGGGTGATCGAGGTCCCCGGCCACACCATCGGCCACATCGCCTTCCACTTTCCCGACAGTCGCCTTGTCTTCACCGCCGACAGCCTGATGGCCGGCGGCTGCGGGCGCCTGTTCGAAGGCACCCCGCGCCAGATGCATGCCTCGCTGCAGAAGCTGGCCGCCCTGCCGCCCGAAACCCTGGTCTGCTCGGGGCACGAATACACCGCCTCGAACCTGCGCTTCGCCCTGACCCTTGAACCCGACAATCCGCAGCTTATCTCTCGGACAGCCGAGGTCGCGGACAAGCGCGCCAAGGGCCTTCCGACTGTGCCGGTCCGGCTTCAAGACGAACTGGCGACCAACCCCTACCTGCGGGCGCATCTGCCCGCCCTGAAGACCGCCGTCGGCCTGCCAGATGCCGATGATGCCACCGTTTTCGCCGAAATCCGGGCCAGAAAAGACAAGTTCTGATCGTCCACTATCACAATCGGCGTGATGTTCCGGGGGAAACCCCGGAATCTGGAAAATTGCGCTTGAAGTGCGGGAAATAAAACCGAACTTTAAGCTTATGAGGCCACGGTCGGTATCGGGCCCCGGCGCCCGGCTGACCTGCAGGACAGGAGCACTGAAGTGCCATCGTTTTCGACCACGCTTGAACAGGCAATCCACAGCGCCCTGGCCCTGGCCAACTCGCGCCGCCACGAACTCGCAACGCTGGAGCATCTGCTGCTGGCGCTGATCGACGAACCCGACGCAGCCCGCGTGATGAAGGCCTGCGCCGTCAGTCTTGACGACCTGCGCAAGACCCTCACCGATTTCATCGACGACGACTTGTCGACACTGGTGACGGATGTCGAAGGCAGCGAGGCCGTCCCCACCGCCGCCTTCCAGCGCGTCATCCAGCGTGCGGCGATCCATGTGCAAAGCTCGGGTCGCACCGAAGTCACCGGCGCGAACGTCCTGGTGG
>PNNE01000449.1 GCA_013824055.1 Rhodobacter sp.
GACGGTGGTTTCCGTCTCCAGGCCCTTGTTCTCTTCGACGGTGATGACACCCTCGTTGCCGACCTTCTGCATCGCGTCGGCGATCTGGCGACCGATTTCCGCTTCGCCGTTGGCCGAGATGGTGCCGACCTGGGCGACTTCGGCGCTGTCCTTGACGGGACGCGAGGCGGCCTTGATCGCAGCCACGACCTTGGTGGTCGCCATGTCGATGCCGCGCTTGAGGTCCATCGGGTTCATCCCGGCGGCAACCGATTTCAGGCCTTCCTTGATGATGGCCTGCGCCAGCACGGTCGCGGTGGTGGTGCCGTCGCCGGCCTCGTCATTGGTGCGGGAAGCGACTTCCTTCACCATCTGCGCGCCCATGTTCTCGAACTTGTCGGACAGCTCGATTTCCTTGGCGACGGTCACGCCGTCCTTGGTGATGCGCGGCGAGCCGAACGACTTGTCGATCACCACGTTGCGGCCCTTGGGGCCCAGAGTAACCTTCACGGCGTCAGCCAGGATGTTCACGCCGCGCAGCATGCGGTCGCGGGCATCGGTGTCGAACTTGACGTCTTTAGCAGCCATTATGATAGCTCCTTGAATGGGTTGATTGCGGAACGCGTAGGTCGGGGTTCACCCCGGCTCCCCTCAGGCGATGATGCCGAGGATGTCGCTTTCCTTCATGATCAGCAGGTCTTCGCCGTCCAGCTTCACTTCGGTGCCCGACCATTTGCCGAACAGGATGCGGTCGCCAGCCTTGACCGACGGCGCGATCAGCTCGCCCGAATCCTTGCGCGCACCTTCGCCCACGGCGACGATCTCGCCCTCGGCGGGCTTTTCCTTGGCGGTGTCCGGGATGATCAGCCCGCCCTTGGTCTTGTCTTCGCCTTCGATGCGCCGGACAAGAACGCGGTCATGCAGTGGTTTGAAAGCCATCTGGGGTACTCCCTTGAGTTTCCAGGTTTGATCTTGATTAGCACTCAGCTTGTCCGAGTGCTAACGGATCATCAGGTAGGCGAAGCCCCTGCCCGAGTCAACACCCCGACCCGGCTTTTCGCTTTGCCTTTTGCGAACCGGATGCCACGATGCGACCGAACGCTCCCAGCCCCGCAAAGGTCGCATGTCCCGCCTGATTTCCCTCGCCTCCGCTGTCGGCTCTGCCCTCGCCCTTGTCTGGCTTGCCGCGGCCCCTGCAACCGCCGCCTGCGCCGGCCGCAACCTTTTCGCGGACATGGACCCCGCCCGCCTCGCCGAGATCAAGGCCGCCGCCGACGCAGTCCCGTTCGCCGCCGGCAATTTCTGGCGCGCCACCCGGGGGGACGAGGTCATCACCATCGCCGGGACCTACCACTTCGACGACCCCCGCCACGCCCCGAACCTTGCCGCGCTGGCTCCGCACATCACCGCGGCCACGACCGTCCTGGTCGAAGCCGGTCCCGACGAGGAAAAGGCCCTGATGGCGCATATCGCCAAGGACCCCTCGGTCATGGTCATCACCGAAGGCCTGCCCCTGAACCAGCGCCTCCCGCCCGAGATCTGGGACCCGTTGAAGGAGGCGCTCTCCGACCGCGGCATCCCGCCCTTCATGACCGCCAAGTTCCAGCCCTGGTATGTCCTGACGCTGCTGTCGATCCCGCCCTGCGCGATGATCGCGATGACCGAAAAGCCCAAGGGCCTGGACGGCGCAGTGATCGCCACGGCACAGGCCGCCGGTGTCCCGGTCCGGGGCCTGGAACCCTTTGACACGCTTTTCACCATCTTCGACAGCATGAGCCAGGACGAACTGTCCGAAATGCTGGTCTCCACCCTGGCCATCGAGGACATGAGCGAGGATTATTTCACCACTCTGGTCGACAGCTACTTTCGCGGGGAAAGCCGCCTGGCCTGGGAGCTGATGCGTTTCGTCAGCTATGACGTGCCCGGCTACACCCGCGACCAGATCGACGCCGACTTCGCCCGGATCGAGGAACTCGTCTCCTCCTCCCGCAACCGCGCCTGGATTCCGGTGCTGACCGAGGCCGCCGCCAAGGGCCCGGTCTTCACCGCCTTCGGCGCGCTGCACCTGTCGGGCAAGGACGGCGTGCTGAACCTCCTGCAGCAGGAAGGTTTCACTCTGGAAGAGCTGCCGATGTGATCCTTCCCGGCAAGATCACCCGCCTGTACATCCTTGACCTCGGCCTTTTCGACGTGCGCGGGGGCGAGCGGATCATCGGCATCCCGGCCTACCTGATGCAGACGGACCGGGGCCAGCGCATCCTGATGGACACCGGCTTTCCGCCCGACTACCTGGCCGACGCCGACCGGCCGGAACGGGACGGCCTGCCCCGCTTTGGCCGCCTGATCGACTTCCGTCCCGACCAGACCGCCGAGGGCGCGCTGGCCCTTCTGGGTCTGACACCCCGCGACATCGACCTTGTCGTCCTGAGCCACAGCCACATCGACCATGTCGGCTCGCTGCCCCTGTTCGCTCACGCGCCGGTCATCATGACCGCCCGCGAACGGGCCGAGCCGGCGCCGCTTTACTTCGGCAGCGCCCGTCCGATCCCCTGGCCCCAGACGACCTACCACCTGATCGACGCCGACACCCCGGTCTGCGAAGGCCTGACCCTGATCCCCACCCCCGGCCACACGCCAGGCCATCTTTCGGCCCTTGTCGCCCTGCCCGATGGCCGCCATGTCATCCTTGCCGCCGACGCGATCAACCGCGCCTCGGAACCCGACGAAGGCTTTGCGGACGCCGCCGATCCGCTGGCCGCACGGGCCTCGGCCGAGCATCTCCTGTCGCTCGCCCCACCCGATGCGGTGCTGATCTACGGCCACGAACCTGCGCAATGGCCCAGACTGCCCAAAGCCCCGCAGTCCTGGTGATCCGCCCCGGACCCCGACTGCGGGCGCCGGTCACGGCGTCCCCCTGGGCCAGGAGCTTGCCCGACGTGCCGGCGATGATCCCCCGCGTGACAATCCGCTCGCCCGCACCTATACACCGCGCGAATTCCACGCCCAAAGGTTCACCCCATGACCACGCTTGTCTTCGGCCACAAATCCCCCGACACCGATTCCACCGGCTCGCCCATCATCTGGGCCTGGTATCTGAACGAAACCGGCACCCCGGCCAAACCCGTCCTGCTGGGCGAACCCAACACCGAGGCAGCCTTCGTGCTGAAGCACTGGGGCCTGGACAAGCCCGCGATCATTCAGGACGTCACCGCCGAGGACAAGGTGGTGATCGTCGACACCAACAATCCCGCCGAACTGCCGCCGGGGGTCAACGAGGCGCAGATCCAGGGCATCATCGACCATCACATGCTGGTCGGCGGCATCCGGACGAAGAACCCGATCGACATCACCATCCGCCCGCTGGCCTGCACCGCCACCATCATGCACGACCTGATCGGCAATCACCTTGCGAAGGCCCCGAAACAGATCAAGGGCGCGATGCTGTCCTGCATCCTTTCGGACACGCTGAAGTTCCGCTCTCCCACCACCACGCCGCATGACCGTGCCGTGGCCGGGAAGCTGGCCGCCGATCTGGGCGTCGACATCGACGACCTGGCAACAAGGATGTTCGAGGCCAAGTCCGATGTCTCGGCCTTCTCGGATGCCGAGCTTTTGCGGATGGATTCGAAGGAATACACCGTCGCCGGAAAGGAACTCCGCATCTCGGTGCTGGAAACCACGGCACCCAAGGTCGTGCTTGACCGCAAGGACAGCCTGATGCGCTCGATGGTCGATGTGGCGAAAGCGGACGGCGCCGATCAGGTCCTGCTTTTCGTCATCGACATCATCCGCGAGGAAGCGACGCTGCTGGTCCCGAACGCCCTGGTCAAGCAGATGGCCGAAGCCTCGTTCGGGTGCACCGTATCCGGCGACACCGTGGTCCTGCCCGGCATCCTGAGCCGCAAGAAGCAGATCATCCCGGCGCTGAAGCTCTGAAACCGGGGGCAGGCCGCGTCGCCTGCCCTGCCGCCCGAAAGGTCTCTGCATGACTGAAATCATCCGCTCGCTCGCCGATCTCACGGGGCGCTACGACGCGGCCTTCTGCGATCTCTGGGGCTGCCTGCACAACGGCAAGGCCGCCTTCCCTGCTGCCGTCGCCGCGTTGCAGGGCTTTCGCACGACGGGCGGAAAGGTTGTCCTGCTGACCAACGCGCCGCGGCCGAAATCCAGCGTCATCAAGCAGTTGGACGGCCTTGGCGTTCCGCGCGACGCCTGGGACATCGTCGTGACTTCGGGCGACGCCGCGCAGATGGGGATGCTGTCCGGGGCGGCCGGGCAGAAGGTCCACCACATCGGCGCGCCCAAGGACGAGGTGTTCTTCACCGATTTCTCCGAGGATCTGGCCGCCTATGCCGCGACCCGGCCGCCGATCACCCGCGTCCCCCTGAACGAGGCCGAGGGCATCGTCTGCACCGGCCTGTTCGACGACCTGACCGAGACGCCCGACGACTACCGCGCCGCCCTGCTGATGGGAAAGACCCTGGGCCTGCCCATGCTGTGCGCCAATCCCGACATCGTGGTCGACATGGGCGACAAGCGTCTCTACTGCGCCGGGGCCCTGGCCCAGGCCTATGAACAGATGGGCGGCACCGCGCTTTACTTCGGCAAACCGCATCCCCCGATCTACGACCTCGCCCGCCGCCGTCTTGCCGAGGCGGGGGTCCAGGCCGACCCGCAGATCCTGTGCATCGGCGACGGGATTTCCACGGATATTCAAGGCGGTATCGGTGAGGAGCTTGACACTCTCTTCATCACCGGGGGGTTGGAAGCCGAGCGTTTCGGCGCGGATGTCGAGAACCCAGATCAGGCCCGGCTGGACGACTGGCTGGACGGCAAGGAACTGTCGCCGACCTATGCGATGGGTCGGCTTCGCTGACGGCGCGGCAACTTTCGTTCACAGGCTTCGCTTCGATTGAACAATTCTTGCGCGACAGATTGTTCTGCGCCGCAGCATGTGCTAGCCTTCCGGGATGACCGGAAGGGAATCGGACCCCATGCTCGACAACATGCCGCGCGGCACGATCTGTATCGAGGACATCGAAATCGGCATGTCCCGTCACCTGTCCAAGGTCGTGACCGACCGGGATATCCAGCTCTTTGCCGAAGTCTCCACCGACCGGAACCCCGTCCATCTGGATGAGCAATACGCCCGGGACACCATCTTTGCTGGCCGCATCGCCCACGGGATGCTGACCGCAGGCCTCATCTCTGCTGTCATCGGCGAACAGTTGCCCGGCCACGGCACCGTCTACCTGGGCCAGTCGCTCAGGTTCATGGCCCCCGTCCGCCCCGGCGACATGGTCCGGGCCGAGGTCACAGTCACCGCGATCGACCACGCAAAGCGCCGAGTGACCCTTGAAACCCTGGCCTCGGTGGGTAAAACCGTTGTGTTGAAGGGTGAGGCGCTGGTTCTGGCGCCCAGCCGCAAGTTCGACTGACGGGGCAGACGCCCCCTGCAAGGGCGCGATGCAGATTCACCAGGACTTCCAGTGGCTTGACCCGTCCGCCCGAGGCGCTTCGGTCGCGATGGGCAACTTCGACGGCGTCCACCGCGGCCATCGGTCGGTGATCGACCTTGCCCGCGGCCCGGCCCCCCTGGGTGTCATCACCTTCGAGCCGCACCCCCGCCAGTTCTTCGCGCCCCAGTCCCCCGCCTTCCGCCTGATGAACGCCGAGGCCCGCGCCAACCGCCTGGCCCGCCTTGGGGTTCAGCACCTTTACCAGCTTCCCTTCGACGCGACGCTTGCCAGCCTTGCACCCGAGGGCTTCGTCAACGACGTCCTCCACCAGGGACTTGGGATCAGCCACGTCGTTGTCGGCGCCGACTTCTGCTTCGGCAGGGGCCGCGCCGGGAACGCCCAGGACCTGGCCAGGCTTTGCGCGGCCAGGGGCATCCGCACCACCATTGCCCCCCTCGTCGCAGACAACGGCAGCGAAATCTCCTCGACCAACATCCGCCGCGCCCTGACCGAGGGCCGCCCCCGCGACGCCGCCGCGATGCTGGGCCACTGGCACCGGGTCGAGGGCGCGGTCCTGCACGGTCAAAAGCGCGGGCGCGAGCTGGGCTATCCCACCGCGAACATGTCCGTCGATGGCCTGCATCTGCCGAAACTCGGCGTCTACGCCGTCCTCGTCGACATCCTGACCGGCCCGCACAAGGGCAGCTTCCACGGGGTCGCCAGCCTGGGTGTCCGGCCCATGTTCGGCGAGAACCGCCCGAACCTGGAAACCTTCATCTTCGACTTCAAGGGCGACCTCTACGGCCAGCACCTGTCGGTAGCCCTGGTCGACTACCTGCGCCCCGAGTTGACGTTCGACGGCCTTCCCGCGCTGATCACCCAGATGGATGCCGACAGCGCGAAAGCCCGCGCCACCCTGGCCACGCTATGACCCGTCGCCCCCGCTTCTGGGAAACCGTCCCGCTCGACAAGATGACGCAAGCGGAATGGGAGGCG